>JAJSDS010000070.1 GCA_028580875.1 Nitrosotalea sp. | reverse complement strand
ATTCATTGCCTGCCTTACTCATGGATGGAAATATAAGCTCAACATAAAATAAATTATTAGAAAAATGAAGGCAATCTTCTTAGTTGGAACTGCGGGAGCCGGAAAATCATTGCTAGCTTCCAAAATTCTAGACTATTATTCCAGAAATGGCGCTTTTGTTGGAATGCTGAATTTGGATCCGGGTGTTGAGAATTTACCATATACATGTGACATAGATGTTAGAGACTATGTCGATGTTGTACAAATTATGAAACAATATGATCTTGGTCCTAACGGATCAATGATTATGGCAAATGATCTTATTGCATCAAAAATAGATGAGTTGCAAAATGAAATAGACAATGTTAATCCAGATTATCTCATCATAGATACACCGGGTCAGGTGGAATTATTTGCATATAGAGCAAGCGGGCCATTTATTATACAAAATTTGAACATAGAAGAAAAATCTTCTATATTTCTTCACGATGGATCACTTATGACATCTCCTAGTAATTTTGTTTCGCTTGCATTACTTGCTACTTCAATAAAATTAAGACTTGGTTTACCTCAGATAAACGTCCTGACAAAGATAGATCTTATTGAAGATAAGATTAAAGACATACTAAAATGGTCAACAAACATGGCAAGTCTGGAAGATGCTCTTGCGAAAAGTGCTGACGGTGAAAATTATACTCTTGCAATCAATATTCTTAGAAGTTTGAATTTGGGCGGATTTGCTCAAGGAATGATTCCAATTTCCAATGCTACTGGAGAAGGTATGGCAAACCTACAAGCTGCACTCAGTCGTGTGCTTAATTTGGGCGAAGAGGTAGAAGATTAATGAAAAGTGTAATTGCAAGAGCACCTTGCTCTACTGCTAATTTGGGTCCTGGTTTTGATGTGTTCGGATTGGCCCTTGACGCATATTATGATGAAGTCCAAATAATAAAAAAAGGAAGTAAGATCATCATTGAGAGTTCAGATTCTGTACCTCTAGAGCCAGAAAAAAATTCAGCTGGACTTGTAATCAAAGAAATGGCAAAAGAATTCAAGATAAAATCAGGGCTTTTGATTAAAATTAAGAAAGGAGTTCCAGCAGGATTTGGGATGGGCAGCAGTGCTGCATCTGCTGCAGCAGCTGCAGTTGCATTTAACGCATTATTTGATCTCAGTCTAGATCATAATACTTTGATAAAATTTGCAGGAATTGGGGAAAAAGCTAGTGCAGGATCTATTCATTACGACAATGTGAGTGCGTCAGTTCTAGGCGGATTTGTAATAGTACGAACCGATCCGTTGGATGTAATAAGAATCGATCCTCCAAAGGATTTGGTGTTATGTGTTGCCATACCAAAAATTAGTGTTCCAAAAAAAAAGACAGAGGTATCAAGAGGAGTGCTTCCCAAACAAGTGAAGTTATCAGATTACGTGAAGAATCTTGCTAATGCATCTGCAATAACTACAGGATTCATCAAAAAAGACGTTGAATTGATAGGTCATTCAATAAAAGACATAATTGTTGAGCCTGCAAGAAAGCACCTAATTCCAGGTTTTGACAAAGTTAAATCGGGTGCACTAGAAGCCGGTGCATTAGGTGTAACAATAAGTGGTGCAGGGCCATCAGTAATTTCATTTACATCAAAATCTGCGGATCACAAAAAGATCTGTAAAGCAATGGAAAAAGGATTTGCGTCAGCTGATACAAAATGTACTACCGTAATTTGCAGGCCAAGTAAAGGCGCTTTTGTGCTATAGCTATTTCTTTTCAACAAATTTACGCATTCGTTCTTCTCGGTCTTTTGTTGAAAAACATACTGCCCAAGAATATATTTCAAGTTTTAATCCAGTATCAAGATTAGCATCAGTTCCCCGGTTTACAAGCATCTTGGAAACTCCTATTGCAAAATTACTGTTTTTGGATATTGCTTTTGCATATGCCTTGGTTTCAAATAGTAAACTCTCAGAAGGAAATATTTTATTGATCAATCCCATTGAAAATGCTTCTTCTGCAGTAATTTTTCTACCAGAAAATATTAGATCTTTGGCCCTAGCTGGACCAATGATTCGTAATAATCTCTGTGTACCACCCCAGCCTGGACAAATTCCTAGTGTAACTTCAGGTTGGCCTAGTTGTGCATTAGGTGACGCAAATCTGATATCGCATGAGAGTGCAAGTTCACAGCCTCCTCCCAAAGCATAACCATTTACTGCAGCAATGACTGGTTTTTCTAATTTTTCAATTTTATTTAAAACCTCATGTCCTCGGAGTGCATATTTTTCGGCTTCTGTTGGCCCTATACTACTCATATATTCAATATCTGCACCAGCAGAGAAAGCTTTTGGACCATCGCCGGTGATAATTATAACGCGTGAAGAATCTTTTTCCAGACTATCAAGCACTGAAATAAACTCATCCATAACATCCAAATTCATTGCATTTAGCTTATCTTGCCTATTGATCGTAATTTGGACTACATCTTCATCTCGTTCAACTTTTAGATATGTCATACAAGAAAAATATTTTAGCAGAAATTAAACTTTAGAGTGTGCACTTTAGATAGAAACGAGTTATATTGTCACTTTTGTAGTGAACTCATCATTGAATCCATTTGGGTTAATGTCATCTGTTGGTTCGGCGGTTTGTTGGGGTACTTTCTTTGTACCAGTCAGAAAGGTCAATGTTGCAAGCATTTGGCAACTTCAAGGATCTACTGGAATAGGAGTTTTGCTTTTTGCAATACCAATCGGTTTTTTCTGGGGATTTGGAATTTTACCTAGTGGACTTTTCAGTGGAGTCATATGGACAGTAGGAAATATACTTGCACTGTATTCAGTCAAGCTAATAGGACTTTCAAGAACTTCTCCATTTCTTGCAGGTTTTAGCATTCTAGTTTCATTTCTCTGGGGAATTTTGTTTTTCGAAGAAAAATTTAGTTATATGATATTAGCAATTGTGGCAATTGGATTATTGTTAGCTGGCTTGCCATTTGTTACAGGTGCTACAAAGACTTCGACTATACAACGAAAGGGGTATCTTGTAGCTGCAGCATCAGGCATCATTGGAGGATCTTATGTCATACCAATGCAAGCAACACACACTCTTCAATCTGGATTTTTTTCATCCAGTTTATCGATTTTTGCAATAGGAATACCGCTACTAATTTTATCACGTAGATGGATTAGAAAAGAAATTGCAGCAGGAATAATTTCAGGAAGTTTATTCAATGCAGGCAGCCTATTTGTTTTGACAGCCATAGTATCAATAGGAATCACTGTAGCCTACCCAATTTCTCAAACTGCTACACTTTTTGCAGTATCTTGGGGAGTTTTGTATTTCAAGGAAATAGCACGAAAACGCAATATACTTAGAGTTGTCATTGGTTCTGTCATGATTTTGTCTGGAGCAATACTGCTCTCTGTTGCCTAGTCAAGCATTTTATTTGGTCTAATCAAACTGTTTTCAATTTGAAAGCTGTTATAGTATTTAGTGGAGGTTTGGATTCAGTATGTACTGCAACCTATCTTCAAAAACGATACGAAATTTATGGAATAACTTTTTCTTATGGTCAAAAGGCAGGCAAGGAGGTAAAAATAGCACAACAGTTTTCAAAATTATTAAAATTCAAAGAACACAAGATAGTGAACATAGAGTTTATGAAAGATCTATATGAAAGCACAAACGCTCTGACCAATTCTAAAATTATGATTCCTTCAAAATTTGATTATACCATAGTAGCTCCAATAAGAAATGCCATTTTTCTAAGCATAGCTTCTGCATGGGCATTTTCAAAAGAAGCCGAGATTGTAGCATATGGCGCGCACACTGGAGATACAAAATATCCTGATTGCAGACCGGCATTTACAAAATTACTTACAAAGGCTTTGAATGAAGGAGAAATTGATGGGATAAACTTGGGTCTAAGAAAGAAGATAAAGATCTGGAGTCCATTTATGGATAATCTTTCAAAAAGTGACCTTCTAAAAAAGGGATACAAAGAGCTAGGCAAGCACATTTTCAAAAGCTGGAGTTGTTATGGAAATGATAAAATTCATTGTGGAAGGTGCGAGTCATGCAATAATAGGAAAGTGGCATTTCTCAAATCCAAGATTGCGGATAAAACTAGGTATCTAGATTTTAGATAAGATTGGCCTTCTCAATATTATTGGCCTGACAATTACATAATAGGCCAGAAATACTGCTCCAATAATTCCCCAAAAGGCCCATACTGTCATGGAATCATTAAAACCCATTTTCTTGAAAAAGTCCATGGAGTTCAGAGAGATTCCTAATCCTGCACCCAATACAATGAAAAATTCTATAGCATACCACATAAAGGCAGGCCAAGATTCTTTTGGAACGTGAATGTTATTGTGTGCTCCCATAGCAGTTCTGCATTAACTGTTATTATTTAATTTTTTAGGTTAGCTAATGTTTGGTTTAGATTTTCCGCTGTATATCAAATTCAGAACATCTGATCTTGCTTCTTTCTTATCGTAAACCCCTCTTGATGCTATTGTTGTCACTACAGCATCATTTCTCACTCCTCGCATTTTCATACAAAGGTGCTCACCTTCTGCTATGACAATTACGCCCTTGACTCCTTCTGAATATAGCTCGTCAGCTATATTTTTTGTGATTCGTTCTTGTATTTGTAATCTAGCAGAATATTTTTCCACAAGACGGACCAATTTTGATATTCCAAATACCTTTCCATCTGGTGCATATGCCACACTTACTTTTCCATAGAACGGTAACATGTGATGCTCGCACATGGAATAAAATTGAATATCTTTTGCAATTACAATATCAGAATCCTCAGAAAACTTTACCGACAGTTCTGATTCTCCTTCATATCCCTTGAAGATTTCTTCATACATGTCTGCTATTCTGCTAGGAGTATCAACTAGACCTTCTCTTGTAGGATCTTCACCTATCTCTGCAATTATTTCTCGAATTAATCGCTTTACTCTTTCTTTATTCATCAAGGAGCACCTATGAATTTATGAAGCTGTGGTACTATTCTAACTTGATCATCATAAGCATAAACTGCATCATAAAAGCTGAATAGTTGTTCCAAACTAGGCTCTGAAATACCATACGTAGGCTGTATTATAAATCCTGCAAGCTCTGTTTTCGATATTATTTTAAATATTTGCCTGAGAAGTTTCTTGAATGGATCCAGTTGAGTCTTGGAACTTATTACCACTTTGACATATGTTGTTTTTTTAGATTTTTTAGCTAGTCTTAGACACTCAAGTTCATTTTCTAAAAGTTTAGAATAATGTTTTGAATCAACAAAACCAGAGTCTGGAGTTTTGAATTCAATTTTTATAAAATCAATGTAAGGAAGAACTTCGGCAAACTTTGATGAATCATAGCATGATGATTCCAGATAAGTAGAAATTTTTTTGCCTTGAACAAATTTTGCTAATTCTGCAACAGCCTTTGATTGAGCAAGTGGATCTCCGCCAGTAAAATTCACTTTATAGGTATTTTTCTTGAGGTTCTTTCGGATTATCTCTTTTGCTTTACTAATTGAATATTCTTTTCCAGAATTCATAGGAAGTGCATCTTTTGTATCACAATAAAAACACTTGAAAGGGCAACCAGCTAATCTTACAAAGAGAGTCTTAGTGCCGTACAAGATTCCCTCACCTTCAACTGATGTAAATATTTCATATAGTCTTACGTTCAAGTATTCGTTCTGTACTTGTTCATTATTTATTTAATTGGATCTTCTTATGAATGATTTTTTGCCAAAGTGAATATAATAGTAAATAGGATAATTAGCAGTGAAAAAATTAATTTTCTTGATTCTGTTTGTGAGTTTGGTATTTGTAACTTGTCAAAATGCAAGTGCTTTAACAATAAGTGCCATCCCTCAAAAACAAGAATTTAGTGCAAATGATTGGATAAAGGTAGATATTGCAATTCAGGGATATAACGGAGGTCAGATAGGTTGGACCGCTCACAGACCTGACAACTCGGTAATATCAGGAATAATTGATCAACAAATAAAGTCGGAAAAAATAACACATCAAATTATACGCGATGCCAATGATAATGAATTTGGGCCATGGTCGATTAATTATGCATATGGAGGTATCAATCAAACAGTTCATTTTAATGTCAAGCCTCTTGCTTTGACTGTAATAACTGACAAGATAACCTACTATGAACCGGACATAATGAACATCAATATCACCTCATCTTATTATACTCCATATGCTAAATTTGCACATTCTTATTTTCTAGATTTTTATGATCAGGATGGAAATAGTGTAATCGGTATATCAGAGATTGAGGTAAAAGCAGATCGACCTAGCATATTATACCATTTTCCAATGTTGCAACTTGCCAAATATAATCCTCCAGGATTATACAAATTAAAAGTTCAGTACTTTAACTCTGTAAGCGAGACACCATTTCTTTTAGGAGACATAAACAAACTAATTGAATTATCAGTAAAACATGCAGCTACCTATTATCCAGGAAATGATGTAACACTTGATCTAATATTTACCAAATTAACAGAATCAACTGGAACAATAAAAGTGACAGATCCATTAGGAAATACAACTAGTAGTCAATTCCATCCACAATCTGTACATGATACCATCGTACTCAAAAATTTGCCAAAAATAATTGGTACTTATGAGTTCGAGGTAGATTATGCCGGTGTGACAGAAACAGGTTCTTTCAAAGTAGTTCAAGATCCTCATGAGCTACCCAATATACAATTAGACATGTTTCCGAACAAATTGAACTACAGACCAGGAGAGATGGCTAACTTCAAAATACATACATCAAACATTACTACAAATTCCATAACTACATGGGTTACAAGTCCTGATGGTAAATCTAGTCCAGAGATATTATTGCCGGCATACACAACTGAAATCATCATACCTCACAGGATTGCTCAAAATGATACCAAGGGGGAATGGAAGATGTATGTTAATTATGATGGAATTGTAAAAAACTCGTCTTTTTACGTAGATGGTGTACCTGTTGAAAATGGAAAGATATTTGATAGTACTCAGTATGATATTCCCACCTTTGTGTCAGCAATTAATTCAACTACATTCAGGTCTCCAACAAATATTGCTATTGATAATGATAACAATATCTATGTGGCAGACACTGGGAATTCAAAAATAAAGAAATTTGATGCCAAGGGCAACATGCTTCTTTCATGGGGAGATGTAGGCTCGTCAAATGGCCAATTCAAAAACCCATCAGGCATTTTTGTAAATGAAAAATATGTGTATGTAGCAGACACTGGAAATTCAAGAATAATTATGTTTGACAAGACGGGAAATTTTGTTTATTCGTGGGGAACGTATGGTAAGAATCCAGGCATGTTCCAAATACCAGTCTCCATAAATTCAGATCATAGAGGCGAACTTTTTGTAGGAGATGCAGAGCTGCAATCTATCCAATTATTTGATACTAAAGGTATCTACAGAGATGAGATAGATTCGTCATTAACAGAAGGCGCAAGTTTTTCAGGAATCAAAGCATTAGCGTTTGATTCACAATACAATTTGTATGCCATTTCTACAGACAGTAAGATATTGAAATATTCTAACATTGGAAAATTCCTAAACTTTTATGGTTCTATTGGAATAGAAGAAGGCAGATTTATCAATCCATCAGCAATTGCAATTGATTCTAAAGATAATATCTATGTGGCAGACACTGGTAATCATAGAATAGAAAAGTTTGACTCTAACGGAAACTTTCTTTTAAGTTTTGGTACAGAAGGATCTAAAGAAGGTCAATTCGAACAACCAGTAGGTCTTGCAATTGATGCAACAGACAATATCTATGTTGTAGACAAGAATAATGGAATACAGAAATTTGCTTTATATGGCGAAATGAACAACAATGAAGCGCCTATCTGGATAAAAAATACAGCCGTTTGGTGGGCAGAGGGAGCTTTGGATAAAAAAGAGTTTTCTCAAGCAGTTCAGTATATGATAAACCAAGGTCTACTCAAAACATCATCAATGAGTCAAGGGGATACTGTAAAAATTCCAAATTGGCTAAAGGTAAATGTAAGACAATGGTCTTCAGATCAGATTGATGACAATACTTTCTGGGCATCCATACAACATCTTATATCAATTAGAATTATGAGAGTTTAGGATGTAATTTGGGTTACTTTTCTTGAAAGGAATCCGGCTATGAAGATCAATACTCCAAGAATTCCTATAAGACTTCCTACAAATTCTACAGTATCCTTTAGATCAGCTTGCAATGGAGCTAAAATGAAAGCAAGTATAACACCAACTATTATCATTGGGATTCCTACACCTACAGAAATTTGCTTTGAGGCCATCTCCCTTGGGTCTGGTAAAAATCTATATGAATTTTATGCAATCTTATCATGGATGTAATTGAAGTAATTTTCAACCCAAAGACAGACAAATGTGTATGTTTTACCTAATTATTACAATATTTAGATTAAAAATTAATCGTGATTTCGTTTTTCATTTTTTGGTTGTGATGTTTTCTCATGATTTTTTTGTTCGTGTGTTTTATCTTGTTGTCCTGAATCAAAACTTCCCTGTGATATAACTTGAGATTCAGTTTTATTGTCTTTTCCTTGTTGATTAAAATTACTGTCATGG
>JAJSDS010000006.1 GCA_028580875.1 Nitrosotalea sp. | reverse complement strand
AAGCCTGCATAAAATGTAATTGGCCATGAATCAACACAACTCCCAGCATAGCTTCTATCAGGAGTAGGACCAAACACTATAGACTGGTCTGATTCATCCCTAACTGATATTGATGGGATTTTGCAAGTGGAATCTTGGTTTACACCTTTAAGAGTTACATGGACTGGATATCCTGCATCATAAGTTTGGTTGGAAAGATCAATTTTCAATTCATTGGTTGTTGTTTTATTCAAAGTTGATGATTCAGTTGACGTGTTTGTGACAATTTCCTTTGCCCATCCACTATAAATCAATATGTATGCAGTATCAGGTCTGACACATGCAGGTGAAAGATCTTCAGACTTTATTACTGGTTGTAGACCTGTTTTACATGTTACATCTTTAGCCGCAATGCCAGATTTGAATTGCATCAACGGATTTGCAATGTAATCAAAAGTAACACCATAACCACCACTTCCAATATTAATATCAGATTCATAGGTTCCAGTGATACCAAGTTTTCCTTTGATTTTGAATTGATAGATAAAGGAACCGTCAGGCTTTACATCAACTTGATCAATAAGATACTTTTCATGATTTGGATTAGAGACCACAATTGAAACTGTTGAATTACTTCCATATTCTGCCGATGAAGTGTACATGTATCCTTTGTCAATTGCTCCAAGAATTGTTATGTCATCATTTCCATAATAGTTATTTTTGCCAGGTCTAATTGTTGCGCTATCAGGAGGGTGAATCACATCACCTCTCGATATAAGAAACGAGAAAGGAGAGATAACGTATTGCCCATCTTTTTGATGTAGATAAAGAAAGACTCTGTCTCCCTTTTCAAATATGGCCTGATTGAAATATCTTTGTTGGAATTGGTCTGTAATTTCTTTTCTAATGCCATATCCTGTTGCAGTCAGCAGATCAAACGGTTTTGGATTCTTGAGGTATTTTTCTACGGCAATGCTGTATTGTGTTTTGTTCTCAGATACTGTCCTGTTAACAGTTACGACCTTTCCCACAACTACCAGTTCATTATCTTTGAATGGCATCAAGATAGCATTGTTGAGCTGCTGTTCTGCGAATACCACATTAGTACCAATGATCATGAAGACAGCAGAAATTGTGATTGTTATTAGTTGCAGAGTTTTCATTTTCTAATCCATTTTGAAAACAGCTTTTGTGTAAAATGCCTTTGTGAAATTATCTATTTTGTTTTCAAGAAAACATGATTGGGTCTGGTTTGAAATCACATGTGCACCTTTAGGAAATTCTACTTTGGTTTCAAACAAAGATACAAAATTTACAGTGTACGTGCCACTTGAATCAGGAAGTATTCCTCTTCCACCACTATAAACAAAGACTACGGGATTGCCTTTTTTTATTGGAAGTGAGAATGGATGGCCTCCCTCTCCTCTGACCTTTTCTGTAGAACCACATATTACAGAATAGAGACGTAATTCCAATGTAATTCCAAAGTTTTCAGGCATTCGCGATTTGTCTATTACATCATTGCCTTTCTCATCTGTAACTCCAGACTGTAATGGGTAAGAATTTGGTATAAAGTCCCACGAGGTTCCACGATTGTCTCCATTATATCCAATAGGTATAAAGCTCCAATCCATTACAGAATCAAGTGATTCTGCATGGTTTATGACTTCGGTAACAGTTACTGGAACAAGCCCATCGCCTTCATGTATCTTGTCATGTATCACAAGAATATCTTGAATTTTTTTGCTTGCAACTTGTGCAACGTCATCAACACCATAAACCCAACCACTGGATAACAGCCGTGGAAGATGCACATGTCTTACACATGCGGGAGATTTTTGGGAGTTTATCACAAGCTCAAGTCCATCTTGACACTTGACATTTTGAGATGCAATACCAGAATTCAACTGTTTTAGGGGAGATGGTTTTGTAGTGGTATCAATCAGATCGTAATTATTTATATTGACAACTTTTCCAAAAGCGGTACCATTATCATGACTTGAAACAAAAAAGATTTCATTGCCATTGCCTGGAGTATCAGCTATCACGTATACATTATTTCCAGAAACAGTAATTTGCGGATCATACATGTCATGTGGAGAAGAATTTAGTGTGTTAAGATCTATTTGAGTACCAAAGGTCTTTGCTCCATCTGAACTCTTTTTGAAAAACATTCCTGAGATGTCAAAGGTAGGGTTTGCCATTCCAGGATACAGAAAATACACGTTTTGTCCTGAACCAAGCACAATTCCAGCTTGTTGCAGATTATAACCCATAGATACAACATCAGTTAGTTTCTGTTCAGGACCAAAGGAATTACCACCATCAGTGCTTGTGCGCAATAATTGGTATTGTGTTTGTATTGGACCTTGGTGTATTTCTTCCCATGAAACATAGACTGTACCACCATTGGCTTCAAGAAATGGCACATTGTACATCTCAGTATCTGGCTTGCTTATGTTCAGTTTTACCAGATTGCCAAATGTATTTCCATAATCATTACTTTTCATAAATTCCAAGTCTTTGAAAGAATTGTCATAATAATCCCTCCAAATTACATAGACATAATTTTTGTTCAACACCACCTGTGGAGTAACATGAGAATTCTGATTGTCACTTAGAATGACTGCTTGACTAAAGGTATCTCCTGCGTCGGTGCTTTCCCTATACAGCACATTGTCAGGGTGAGATATGTTAGAGTCTTCTTCTGATACAATGTAGACATTTTTCCCCAAAGCTGCAGTTGAAAGAAACATGTTTGAATAGATCCCTTTTCCTTTAAAAAGAACGATAGGTTTTCCAAAGCTAGTTGCGTTGTCATGACTTGCCCTAAAAACAATACTGCCTTCTTGAGATGCGCTGTTGTAACAGTTGAAAAAAACATACACATAAGGTCCTGTGGCCTGAAGTCCTGTGACTGAATTACAAAGCATATTTTTATCACTTAGCATGATAGCCGGCTCAAATGTATTTCCATAATCATTACTCTTTCTCAAAAATATACCATGATTATTTCCGTTATCCGAGTCCCATGCAACATACACATTGTTTTCAGATGATACTATTTTTCTCTGAGATACTATTCCTGCATCATCTGCTAGTTTGGTTGTTTTTCCAAAAGAAGCACCGGAATCATTGCTTTGTGTAAACATGACAGAAAATTTGCCATTTGAGACTTCATCCCATATTACATACACATGGTTTTCAGAGGCAATTGTTTGTGAAAATCTTGTAGTAGTGTAAGCAAAAGATTGGTTTGGTAACAACATAACAATAAGCAGGACTAAAATTATACAGATCACGTATTCTCTCATTTTGTACCTGTACTGGATATGTATGCTTTAAAAAAGTGGCGTAGATTTACTTACTCTTTATAATTTGAGCATACAAGTTTTGGTTGTTAATAGTATCATTCATAATTTCAGAGGATCGTTCGGATCACGAACTTGTGTATCCGAGTTCCTCTCTTTGGTAGATCCTACTAATTTAGTAGGATTTGCAATCTCAATTTAAAAATTATAGACTGCATGATTCCGACATTTTTTAAAGTATTAAGGATTTACTACTGATTTATCATATACTATAGAACAGCACTGTACAAAATAAGTTTCTAATTTTTCCTGTGTTTCTTACCTGTGTTTTTATCAAAATACTGGAATTTACAATGAGGGTTAGCACAGTGAAATATTCCTGAACGTGGATCAAATTCCAATAATTCATTCTCGCAGTCAGGACACTTCAATATTAACAACTACCATGTACGGTACGATCTATGGTTTAAAAAAGTGATGTAGAATTCTTCTAATTTTCATCACAGATTTAGTTCTTGTAAGACTCATTAGAAGAATTATTCAATCAGTTCAGTCCTATCCTTTAAAAGAGCAAACACTAGGTATCTGATTTTTTCTTGACGGGTAATTTTGGAATGAATTTTTCCAGTTTATCTGTTATCTCTCTTGCATACCACGAGATGGTACTGCGTTTTTTCATTGCAAATATTCCTGTAATCGGTCCAGCTATTACCAACATCAGATACGTGTAATCAGGCCTGTAAATTGCAGTTGCAAATACATTTTCCTTTGCTACAAAACTGACATTGTTTGTCTTTGAATCAAATGGCAGGTTTGTGCCTTCCCAGTGGTCAAATACCTGTCGTATTAGGAAGGATATTTGCCATTTTTCAGGGGCGTTTAATGTTAGAGCACTTCCATATGGATAAAATCCTCCACCATTTGCGTCTGTTGCGTTGATCTTTAACATCAGATCATAATTTATTATAATACTGGAATCATCGCCCAGAAATGTATCTATTTTATCATTTGCAAATCTCTGGCCAGAAATGTCAACATGATTTAGTACATAGTTTTTCTCACCCATTGAAATCTGTGGCGGTACTCCGATGTGTGTCTGTCCCGCATTTGTTGTTTGGTCAAATGGCGTGTTTGATACGATTGATTGATTGTTTACAGTTAATGCTGGTATGATATGTAGAATTGTACCGTCATTTCCTACTGCTGACATGGATATGTCAATTATTTTCTTTGAAACAAGATGCAGTGTAAGAGTTATTGGCCTAAATCCATCCTTGTGGGCAAATATGGTAACATCAAAACCTCCCTCTATTGTCGGTGTGATAGAAAATTGTCCTGGGCTTGTCTTGACAATAGGAAAGATGGATTGTATGTCATAGATTGCATTGGATACATCTGACAAAATGTGAAATGTGTTATTTTTTCCAACTTTGAATATAGTATTATTTGCATCTGTGTTGACATGCATCTCATTGTAAAATGATTCTACAGTCTGCGTGATTGCGCCAGTCTCAGAAAGTATGGCCACAGTTACATTTCCTTCTCGGTCTACTGTCATGTATTTTCCAGATGAATCAAACTTTACTCCATCTGTTGTAGATATATCACTTGGAACTATTCTTTCCAATGGTATGCCAAATGAATCAGTCTTGTGAGCAACATACGGGAATTTTTCCCCTACATGTACTCGAGTGGGCATGTCAAACTCTACATTTGTTGCAATATCCACAGGCGATATTGTTGTAATCGATGAAGAAAGGCCTGAGATTGACGTTGTAATTTCTGTCTTGTCTTTTACAGTCCCAGACAATACTATGTTAGTTTCTGTGAATTGCAGTGTCTTTGAAATATCTTTGAGTGTAGTCTTGATGTCCACATTGGGGGGCTGTGAAAAGATACTTGATGGTTCCACCATTGCCCCAGAACTGTCGGCCATGTACATTATTGCAAGATCTTGCCTGATTCCGGTCTTGGCAGGAAGTGGGGTTGTCATTATTTTGTACGAGTCATCATATCTTGGAACCACACCAAAACTTGCAGTACCAAGTGTCTTTCCGGGGCCTGACGCTGTGATATTATAATTTCCTGTTCCTCCTGCTCCAATCTCAAACTCTATTGCTTGTGCAACACCTGTCTCCTCATTGCTTCCTGGGATACGGGTTGGAATCATCTCTATTCTCTTGTCATATTGTATATCCGGACCATCTGATGATATCTGGACTGTGCTGCTATCTGCTTCCAGAGGAATTATGATATTTTGTGTTGTTGTGTTTATTTGACGATACAGTCCAACTATGCCGTAACCCTTGTCATCAAAGATGGTAGGATATGACCAGATCTGTATCATGTTTGGTGTACAGGGAGAAAACTGGTTACAAAACGATGTGATGTTTTGTGTAAATGGTATATTTCCTGTGGCTGGTCCCACTACTAGATTTGCACTGGCCGCTCCAAAACCTTCAACGACTGCTGAAATTTCAGCATTGCCACTATTTCTTGTATGGATAAATCCCTTGGCAACTCCATCTTGCAATGTGGTCGAGTATAAAATATCGTTGAAATGAACTATATCGTAATTATTTCCAAACCTTGCAACATCGGTATTACTTGATGTAAGTGATGCATGGATTGCATAAGGCGGCTTGAATGGCTTGCCGTCTTTTTCAAGCCAGATGTAATAATATGAAAGTGAATTTGGTAACACTACATCTGGTGCAACTGCTAATCGTATCTTGACATCATCATGCACTTTGGCAATGTCTGCAGTTGCAACACCAAGACCATCTGCTGAGACTGAGATACTGCCGCTTCCCTTTGTCACCAGCGGCAACTGGGTATAGTATTGCCCCTTGGGTATTGTGATATTTTGTGGCGCCATGATCATCGATGATGTTGTAACAAAAATTTCAGTATCAGAACTTACTTGAGCAGGTAACCCAGATTCATCTTGTGAAAAGACATAGGCCAACATGTCTTGGGCCTTTGTGGTATTTGTTGCAAGTATTATTTTTAGTGAGGATGCTTGCGTGTTTGAAGTGTATATTGTAGTCTTGTCTTGTGCAAGATCCCCATGTAATGCTACAAATATTATGGCATCTCCATCTTTGAGAGGCTTTATTGGGAATACTCCATGATTGGCAAATGGCGGTATGCTAACAGAAGATGGTATTTGGAATGTGGATTTGTCACTTGCTGATAATGAAAAAATATTGTCATTATTTGTAGGCTTGTTCAAAATTATTATTCCTTCATAGTCTTGGCCTACAAGCATTTTATGTGGCACCCATAGTGTAAAGCCCACAGCATTTCCAGTAGTGTTGTTATTTTCTGCATTTGATCCAAAATTTGATTCTTGTCCTAAAACAAAAAGCGGATCAATTATAATCAAAATAAAAAGCAAAAAGAATAATTTTTTCACAATCTTGCAAAAGTATTATCAATTTAAGTCAGGTTTT
The DNA here is from genome assembly GCA_028580875.1 of Nitrosotalea sp. Lineage (GTDB taxonomy): Archaea > Thermoproteota > Nitrososphaeria > Nitrososphaerales > Nitrosopumilaceae > Nitrosotalea. The sequence continues at coordinate 24,568 of JAJSDS010000006.1, read as the reverse complement.
GCTTTCCTAGCTTGCACCGGTCAGTATAGATCCGCTGGAAAGATTTACTGTAGCCGTTCCCACGCTCAATTGATTTGAAGTTGTAAATACTCCATACGATGAGGTTGGTACTGATATTGCATTTCCATCCGCTTCAACACTTGCTCTGAGATAAAATTCTATCAGATCTCCTGCATGTGCGGATACTTGAACAAGTTGTGTGACAGTATTTGTGGGATAATGCATAGTCACTGCAGATGATTGTGAAAAAGAATATGAGCTAATTGAAGATGACTGTGATATCATTGGATTAGAATTTGAATACACGATTTGTGAGTTTACCATTTGTCCATTTACATATGTATCAACATAGAGCGAAAGTGGGCCACTTGTTGCACCTGTTGCTGAAATAGGTCCTGGCTGACATCCATTAAACGTGGGACAGGTGCTTTGAACATACAGACCACGCATGTAATCATATACCATGTAGATCATTGTGGGAGGATTGCTCACATAATTGTAGGCAGAATTTGCGGTAAAGGATACATCTGCTGATATTGTTGCAGAAACCAATGCGTATATTGTTCCGTCCAATTGTGCGATTACGACTCCTTCCCCTCCGGTATTTGCCCGTACTGACGCACCAGTACCATCGGTCTTGTATTGAGATGCAGTTCCCGTACCTGGCGATATCACTGAAATTCCTAACGAGGGAGGGATACTAGTAAGAGGTATTTTTGCTCCAGTTCCATTCATACTAAATGTTATTGTCTTTAGTCCTGGAATAATTGGGACCATCATGCTTGAACCCGGCGTGTAAATTTTTGACAGATAGGATAATTGTGTAGGTGCAATTCCATCTACTGATACATTTTGAATATTTTCAGTTGATGACATTGGTATCATCACATATGCAAATGGAGTGTAAATTTGAGGCGTACCACTAGCAATGTTAAACACCTTATTATTTACAGAGTCATAAACTGCAGTCCCAATGTTACCGACGTATGTTGGTGAGTTTGGATATATATCAAGTTCACCACTTAGGGATTGTCCGCCAGTAACCATTTGCGCCGCAGAAAGTTTCAAAGATCCATCAGAACCTGTGATACCTTGTAGTCCGATAATTCCATTTTCTAATATTTGATATGGTACATTTGCAGGTAGGCCCGTTACTTGTAAAAATAATTGGGTCGTAGGATCATATGCACTTGCTTTTATTATAGTACCTCCAGATGTAGGTTTAACTATAAACCAATACGGTGTTGGAGCAAAGTTGACTTGGGATGTAAAGTCTGATGTATATGTTTTAGATGTCGCAGGATCAAATGGTGACTTGTCGTACAATGTAAATTTTGGATTGTATGTAGCGAGGTTGTTAGTTGTATCATATGTCAATGACTGTACATAGTACTTGTTCCCTGATTGGTATCCGTTGATTGTTGCACCTGCAGGTCCATAGCTTGAAGTAACGCTATAGCCCCACTGGTTTCCACCACACCATACATAATATCCACAATTAAAACGAGTTGAACTGTAATAACTCCAATTATATTCTGCATATGCATTACTTGATGAACTTACATACTTGTTAACTGGGATTGTGATTAGGTAATGTGTTTCAACATGAGTGGGATAGTACCAGTGAGTTGAGCGTGCATCACAATATATGCAGACTGGTGGATCATGAATTGTAACACCATAGGTGGATGAGCTTATTGCATTGGAAGTAAATACACCAGGACCATAGGTTGGGTCATATGCACTGATTGAGACGGATGGATCTATCGGGGTTCCAAAAACTACAAGGCCTCCGCCAGTTATGCCTGTGCCTTCAACTACTGAAGATCCTGCACCGTTAGCTTGTACTGCGATTGTACTACCAGTACCGGTAAATGTTATTCCACTAGAAGACAGTGTAGTAGAACCTGAGCCCGCAAGAATACTAGTACTAACAGGTGCAAGTGTGTTTGACTGGGGGGTAGAATTTTGTATCAATACGCCTCCGCTGTAAATGTATTGGCCGTTCATTTTTGGCACAATTAGTTTTACAACATTATCGTTGTTCTGAAAACCTGCTGCAAATGTACCGGATGTAATTTTATTGTAAGGTATCAAGGTGTATGGCTGGCCAACGACGTTATCTATTCCAGATATGACAGTTCCTTGTGGGTGTATCGTGACAATTCTTGCCACAATGCCATTTCCATTACTGGTGGCATTTCCACTCCCATTGCTGTTTGCAGTTGAATTTGCTGTTGCAGATACAGTAAAGACATTTCCATTGTCTGTAACAATTTGAATCTGGGTTGCAAAAGCATCATTGACAACAAGTGTCAACATACAAAGTGCAACTATGATTGATACTGTTTTTTGCACAGATTAAAGAAAAAAGATATTTTTTAAACAGTTATGAAGTCATTTTAGATATTGTGACGGCACTACATTGCTTAGGTCCAGGCTAGAATTTGTAAATGCTAAAATTCTGGCAGTGTATGGAATTCTAGTGATTAGATTTCCGCTATCGTCTACAATTCTTAAGTATTTTATATTTACAGGAGTATTTTCTGGATTCTTGAAAGAAAATGTCTTACCATTGTGTGTTGCTTGTATCGTTTCTTTTTCTTTATTGGAATGTATCACATTTATTGCATTTTCCTTTTGTGTGATTGCTACGTTTTGGCTTTCTGTTAACATTATCAGTCCTATGCCAACAACTACCAAAAGTGTTATGGCTATGGCAAGCGGAAGCATCACTGTGTATCATATAATATCATTTAAGGCATTGATCAACTCCTTTTATTTTTCATAATTGTATGATTGTATGATAGGTCTTGCAAAAGGGCAACAAATTCTTGACAAGATAAAAATACAGAGCAAGATGGGTCTTGGAACGCTATATCTACTTGACACTGGAATTGCAGTAGAAGTATCTGGCAGCGGATTGTGCTTAGAACTTTCATATGGTGAAATACTTTACTCAAATGCAGCAAAAAAAGACAGCCTTGTGATTTCTTGGACTGAGGGAGTAGCCACATATGATATGAAATTTAATATCAAAAATGCGGCCGAGGTAGCGCAAAAAATAAATCAATATAAAAAATAATCTCTCGAATTGTTATATTCACCTGCTACTTCCGTTAATTTTGCGGGTGTTTTTACCAATCTACTTCTTCTGTTGATGATAATGAGATGTCAGGATATTTGACATTGTTTTGAAATCCCATCATTCTTACAATTTCACTTGAATGAATCCAAGCTAGTTCTTTTGTTGTTTTATCATCAAGTTTGTTTAACCCTGCTACGTTCAAAAGTTCCAGTGTTCTTTTCGGATTTTTTATTGCTCTTTCCATTATTCGTGTTGTAATCCTAAGTTTGTCTTTTGGATTCCAATATTTACCAAGTTTGTACTTTCCAGTTATTATCTCTGGTTTTATTTTCATTAAATTAACGCCACGTATAGTAGCCATATCTGGTCTTAGGCTTTCATACCCGCCCTCGATCTGATATTTTGCAATCAATTTGTTTAGTATCTTTGCTTTCTCTGCATTATCAGTAACAAGTTCTGCATATCCCTTGATTACCACGCTGATATACAATGTATCTGTAAGTGAAGCGTCTGTAGGTGGTTCAAAAAAATATGATGGTAAAAATGCCAATTCCTTGTCAACTTCAAAACCACATTTTGAATTTAATTTTATATTGTCATATTTTTCCCCTCTTGGAAAACCGTGAATGTATATTGCATCATTATCATACACAAAGTTCATGGGTGCTACAAACGGAAAACCATTCTTATCGATAGTTGCAATCCTGCCTGTATGTTCTGTTTCTAAGAATTTGGCAATTCTTTCTTTTGATTTGATTTTTGATCGTTCACCAAAATTCATGAGTTATAATTTCACCATGCAGTTATTTACTTTTGGATGCAAATTCTCTAGATAATTCCATTATTGTCCCTATCGTGAATATGTCTCACCCTGTTGAATTTAGAGTAAGGTTTCCACCCAGTCCCTTGAATGCTTTGAGTATCTGGCCTTCTGTGGTAAAGTTAATTTCATTTGTATAATTTTGATCCAGATTCCCAGTATTGTTTTGTACTGTGTTTTGTGTATTGTTTTCAGTGTTTGATATAGTCTGGTTTGAGTAAGTATTGTTTGTATCATTTGGCAATGTAGGTATCTGCGACTGTGGAATTTGGATGACGGGTTGTTGTGGTTTTGAATTGTTGTTGGCTTGTGTGAGAGTTCCATGCTCAATCTGGTCCAGTAACAGTGGATCAGAGCATATCTGTTTTATATCAAGTGACGGGCCAACATTGTTTTTTGCCATATTAGATGTGCTCAATAATTTTACTTGATAGAGAGATGGCGCATCAGTGTTTACAGCCTTTGAATCATAAAGTGTACTCTCTACTGGGAATGGAATGTCATCTTTGATGTAAAACGTATTGTCTTTTACTACTTCAAATCCAATTTGATATGCAGATGTAGTGGTATCTCCCATTGGTATAGTAGTAAATTTGTTTACCGTGAACTGTGGAACTGGTGATACATATTCATCTACCAGTCCCCACGATGTTCCTATCTTGAGCAATTGGGGTTTGTGCATGTTTGCATATTGTTGTAGATAAAATATAGTATGTGAAAGTGACGTGGCATAATTCATGCTAGTACCATCAGTTGTAATTGTTGCAAAATCCGAAGATATGTGCAAAATGGAAAACCATTGATTGTGAGAATTATCAGGAGTAAAAATTGCTTGAACTATCCAAGTCTGTCCAGTTGGTTCTTGCAAGAGTCCAACAAAGTCAAGTTCTACCTGATAGCAAGAAGTTGCATAATTTAGAGTGGGTTTTATGGAATAATCACATATGTGGTATGTGTAACTTTGCTGAGGCAATACACCCTTTCCAATATACCATGATGGATATTCCTTTTGTTTCTCAATGATAAGATGTTCCAAGCTGTTGTCAAACCTTGTTGCATGTACTGTAATAATGGAAAATGAGACTAGCATAATTACTGCAACTGCCAAAATGATCTTTAACATGCCTTTTCAAATAGTTATTGTTTAAAAACGGAAAATCTTGCTTTAAATTTTATATTTTTCTAAAATATAATGTCATCAAAAATGCAAGAAGAGTTTGTTTGGCTTGAGCTCAAGCCTCAACAGAGATTCAAAGATGATCAAGAAAATCAAGTCCTGAAGATAATCCAGTATGCTACAGAATTTGCATTCTTTGTTTTCCGAAACAAGTCCGAAATGCGTTTGATAGTCAGGACCACAAATAAAGACATGAATCTTTTTGGAACAATTGATGGCCTTACAGTAGAACGCATAGACCCGCCACACTTTGAACAAATGGTTACAAAATATCTTGCGTTAAAAAATCACTTTATGGTTCCTCTTGTAGACCTTGTCAAGATAGTAAAAAGTGATGTCTATTCTAAATTCTGGCAGGAATCATCTAGGTGTATGATGGCCTGCTTTGTTCAGGACCAGACCAAAAAAATCTCAAACGCAATACACGGTAAAGTGACCTCACTTGAGAGTAGAATGTCAAAGAAAAATGCCATATTTTCAAGTAAGATAAAGGCAGATCTTGCAGGGGCAAAAAACAAACTTACGGGACATAATCTGTATAATTGTTTTATCATATTTGGAGTAGAGACAACTCTTCATGAATGTTCAGAGTTGGATACAGAAAAAAGAGACTGTGTAAATCAAGAAAAAATTCTGTTTGAAAGTCGTATCGCTAATCTAAAAAAAGACCTTACTGATGAACAATTCAAAAAAGAACACAAGAAACAAATCAAGATTCATCATGACAATGTCAAAAAAATAGAAAATGATTTCAAACTAGAGGCGGAAAGATCAAGGGCAGATATTATCCAGTCCGCCAAGATGTTAGATGATATAATCAATGCTGTTCTTCTCAACAGCTTTTCTCACAGAATTACATCTCGTATGATCAAACTCATACATGGAAAAAAGACTTTCAAGCAGAAACTTGCAGAATTATTTTCTGTCAAATCAATTGATCCGTATACTTTCATCCCTAAGAAACTAAATTCAAAAAGTCTTGCCTTATCGGATGTAGAGCTTGCATTCTTTTTGTCATTTCCACAAGAAAAAGACATTCAGACAATCAACTTTGGTGTAGGTGTAACACCTACTTTTGTACACAGTCCTGCTCAAGATGTGTCATTGACAGATCTTACAATGCAATGTGATCCGCATCAAGTATCATCGGAGGACCAAGACAGGCTAAACCGTGCAATATGTGACAGCCTCAAAGTTCATTGTACAAGATGTGGTGTTCCAATTCATATAAAAAAAGATGACAAGAGTTGATACGATATTGATTTCCTCTCTCCGCCTTTCATGATTTATTTGCCTTCGTCGTTGTCTCCAAAACCTATTGCTGCTGCAAACCCGCGCCAATAACGCCTAACAAATCCATAGCCAATGACAGCCAATGATACCAGTAACACCAGTGTAGCAATTTTGCTATAATCATAGATATCTTGAGGTGCAGAGTTGTATACGTCAAAAGTCTGCGATGCCTTGCCACCCCAAATGTTGTATGCATCAACTGTAGAATTTTTGTTTCTGTCAGGTAGCATGACAGTACATCCCTTTGTGCAGGTAATGTTTTGCATCTTTCCATCCACTAGAACCTCAGAGTACGGCCCAAAGTTATTGTCAGGATGGATGGTTACAATTCCCTGGTATCTCGTACCGTTGAGTATGTTGTTTTGGTCCATGTTGACTGTATATCTCCACTTTGTATCAAACTCAAATCCACGTTCTATAAACGAGAGTTGTTTTCCTCCTGCAGTGATGGTAACATTATACGGCGATGGTTGTTCATACACCAAATTAAGAGGAAGATCAAGAGGGTTTTGTGCAAATACTTGCGATATGTCTGGTATTACCATCGATGTAAGATGTGCTTGCAAATTTATTACTCCAGTACCTGTTGCGGAATTGTCTTTTCCATACATGTCATTTAGCACAATTCCTGCAAAGATTCTGTCTCTGTCATGGATGACCTTGGTTCGTATAAAGTCCTGTTCATATGTTGCATTCTCTGAATAATCAGGTATCATCTTCAAATCAAGTGGTATGTGATTTATGGAACCATCAGAGTGCAAGGCAATCACAATCACATCAGTACTAAATCTAGTATGCGGATATCCAAAATAATATTTGAAAAGATCAAGCTTGTCTAGTCCTGCAAAGTTTACAGATTGCAATGTATTGATTATCGTGGAATTGTCATAACGTGTTTTTAATATGGTAAACAAAATGGGATGCTGAAATATTATATTTCCATATCCTGATTTTACAAACATGGCTACATTATTTCCTGACTGTAACGAATTGCTTTGATATGCGAAATTATCATCGATGAAATTTGCAGAATGTGACTCTGACCATGTCATGGTAACATTTAGTGGTACAGGTGTTAGGATCTTGTATGCATAACTAGTGTAAGAAAATGAGTTTATCTTGCTTCGTCTATATTCATGAACTCCCGGGTCCGGGTCATCTTGTCCCCCACCTTTGGACCCAAGATAATGCATGGCCACTGCAGGCCTGTTCCCAAACCCCCACCATTGGCCGTCTTTTAGCACCGTATAGCCATAACTTGAATTATACACGGGATCATACTTTACAACCAACGCATCTGTCTTTGTAAATTGGCTTTGGCCAATCAATCTTCCAAGATTGTATATAGTTGTTTTATACGTGAAAGTGTGTTTTTTGATATCTGAGCTAGTTTCTGGGACCCAATTTGTCTGGCCCTGCGCATATTCATATGAAAATGTCCAAGGCTTTGCCCTGGAATATAGTAGTGTATCACTGCAAGATTTTTTTTGACATTCAAAATCTTTTTGCAAATATACATCTGATGAGTAGGTAGTATGTGCTGAAATTGTACCAACTCTTTGATTCTTCCATTGATATTGTGGATTGAAAACAATATTGATTCCATCCCAGATATAATATGTCCCGTCTAGATTTCTCATCATAAAACCGTCTGTATCTGTCAAGTTTTGTTTTGCCAGATCAATTGTTACTTTTGGTGATATCATCTGAGGAGAATATGAAGTACTTCCAGCAGTACTGCCTCTAAAACACGTACCGCCAGTTTGTGGATTGAAACTACAAATCAAACCATATCCAAAAACAACTTGAGATAAAGTTACAGCACTTGATCCAATTCCAATCTCTGCATGTCCTGACTCTGTATATCCAAAAGACTGTCCTCCCCCTGATGATATTGGTGAAACTTGGATCTGACTAATTTGAAGACCGTCTGCGTTTATTGATTTTGGTTTGATTGACCAGCACCAAGAATTCCAGTGAACAGTGATTGCAAAATCAAATGCATCGCCAGGATAAAACGTGCCATCAGGATTACTACGAGGTAATCCGTTGTACTGCGATGGAGTTGTATGAATGTCCAACCAAACTTTACAGCCAGGAATGATCATGTCTGCAGAAGATGTCGGTATCATGGAAGAAGAAAACAAGATTAATGAAATTAGTATCAGACCAATAATTTTCTTCATGCAGATTAAGAAAAGTGATTTTAAAAAGCAAAATTATTGCAATGGAAATTCAAAGATTGAACCATATGTTGTAACAATCTGCATCTTAGAGCCCGATGTGCCAGTTGATATTATCACAGGTTCCTTTACTGGCAAAAATTGGGTTTGTGTACCATTGACAAATGCCATAGTATAGGATTTCTGTACTGCATCCACCATGACCCTGTCTAAATTAATATTTGCAAGGCCAAAATTTACTAATTCTACCTCTGATCCCGTGCCTGTGTCCCTTCCTGTTACAAAGGATATGCTCTCTGACATTCTCTTTTGGGATGAATCCAGCATTTGATAGGCGCTTTGTTGTTGATTGTTAAACTGGTTAGATGATGATACCATTACAACCCCTGCAATGGCAAGAGCTACTGTAAACATCATGATTGTAGAATATATCTCGGATATTCCTCTTCGTTGCATCATGATAACAAGATATAGCAGATTTAAAGCACTTGATCAAAGTCTTATCTTCCATATGTTCTATCTGAATTATATTTATTGTAGTTAACATCTTAACTGATCTTTACAATTGTAAGCTATTGTTGTTTAATATCTTGAAATCGAGCTAAAATTGTTGGAAAAGAAAAAAGGATTTGTCATTTTAGGGATTATTATTGTTATTTCAATAGGAGCTAGTTTCATGTTGACAAAACCAACCATGGATCAATCTTCAAGCGATAAAGCAATGCTGATGCACATACATCCACGTCTATATCTGAATATAGACGGAAAGCCATACTTTGTACCACAAAATGTAGGAATCGACTCTGGTCTATGGAAAGATCACTCACTTGACCAGTACGGCATGAATGGAATGGCACCATTACACACCCATACTGCAGACGGAATGATTCATGTTGAATCTAACGTAGTCCGAAATTACACTCTGGGAGAGTTTTTTGATATTTGGGGGTTTGATTTGAAAGGAAAATCCGTCAGCGTATCGGTATATGGAGAACCAATATTGGATTATAGAAATCATGTTTTCAAGGATGATGAATCAATTATCATGAATATAACATCAAATCATTAGAACCATGAAAACTCTTGACAAAAAAACACTATATGCCATTTCTATTGTAATAGTCGTGACAGGATCTGTTACAGGTGTCTACGTTCTTTACCAGAAACCATTAGCTACTCATAGTTATGATACTATACTATCCACTGTTTCAACAAATCAAACCCTCCCTACAATAGCGGCTTGTACAGGCGTACTTGGGCAAAGCAAGAATTATCTTTTTCAAGTCCAATCCAAAAATTTCACAACATCTATAGATCCAATACTACAACATCTTGACAACCTTACGATATCATGCAATAGTCCAAAGGACATCTTGTTGATGCCAGATAATTTTGCAAACATGGGAGGACAATGCTGTGGCGCAGTAACTGACACAAAAAAATATAATGAGCAGATAGAAGGTTTGAAAAAATTCTCCTATATTTCAGATGTTCCTTCAAACCCTTACGATATTCCAGTAGTACAGGTAAAAAAGATGTTAACATATGATGCCAATACGATATTGACCACCGAGGAAAATTCAACTTTGACTGTAGCAGCAAAAATGTCAGATGATGGAGGGCCTTGTTGTTGCAAGTGCTGGCATTGGTACTTTAATGAAGGTGTGGCAAAGGAGATGATAACTGAATATAATTTTACATCAAAACAAGTTGCCGACTTTTATAACCTGTCAGATACCTGTGGAACTTGAAAGCACGTTAAAACAGATTTAAGGTACAAAAGAAAAATCTCAGGTATACATGGAAACTGGTACAATGTCAAAATATTTGCTAGGCACAAAGATGGTATTCTCAGGCAAGATCTATGTACTTATTGCAGCATTCGTAGCAGTGCCATTCTGGATTGCCTTTAATGTATTTGATCAACTCTTGTTTTTATCGCCAAGTGTGATTTTTTACATGAGAGATGGGGCGTGGCCTGGCTTTATGCTGTCAACTGCTGTAGCCATATTTACAGGAATTGTAGTAAGCATGAACATTTACGCACTAAGACATTCCATCTCAAAATCTTTGGGTTCTCTTTTTTCTGGTTCTTCTGTAGGAGTTGCAACCAGCATGTGTGCCAGTTGCAGCTCCATTGCATTATTTCTTGCAACAAGCTTTGGCACAGCAGGGCTTGCAATATCCACATTCCTGTCAAACTATCAAATTCACCTACGACTGCTTTCGGTAATTATTCTAATTTGGGCATATTACTCTGTCCACAAAAAAATTACCGCAAGTTGTTCAACAAAGATCTAAAGTTTTACTTGTTAGATAATGATTCTATTCGTCCACGATATTTTTCGCTATACAGAGTCTTGCAAGATGTACAACAGAAGAATCGCTCTTGGTTTCCAACTTTTATGATGCTTGGCTTGTCATGAACTGGGCCATTGCAGTAATCGCATGCAATTTTGACTAGTAGTCCCTTGTCAAATTTTATTTTGTGCCCCTTGAGTGCCTTGTGTCTAATTTGGTCTAGCTTGTCACTTGTTTTTGTCTCTAATTTTCCCAAGTCTAGATCTACTGATACTCCCTTGATTAATCCAATATTTGCCAGTCTTTCATAGTGAAATTTTACTGTCGGAGCGCTGACCTTTATCTCTCTTGAAATCTGGCGAAAAGACTTTCTCCCGTCTGTCACAAGAGATTCTAGCAACGCTAGATCAATCTCATCTAGCTTTATGGTCATGGTAGATTATACACTCATAGCCTATTTGAAAATGGAGGTTTACAATTGTAAAGGTCTGATGATAAGTATCCTTTAGCCGTAATTATGGTACCATGGAGAGCAATATTATCGTCAACGCAGAAAAGAGTTTGACAAGGCGTACCGCGTTAAAGATAGGTGGCATGCATTGTGCTGGATGTGTAACATCTATTCAAAACTATGTAACAGAACTCAAGGGAGTTATAAAATGTGAGGTCAATTTAGCTGCAGAAAAAGCCACACTGGAATTTGATCCTGCTATAACTGATCTTGCTACTATTGAAAAAGCAGTTGAGGAAGTTGGTTACAAGGTAGTTTATGAAAAACTCACAGTCAAAATAGGAAACATGACAGACTCTAGTGATGCTGAAAGACTGGAAAAAAAATTGAAAGAGTTTGAAGGAGTAAGATATGCCTCAGTGAGTTTTGGAAATGGACAGATCCTAATTGAATACAATTCTACACTACATTCTCTTTCGGACATACGTCAAGTCATAACCAAAAGCGGTTATCAAATACTAAGCGAAGATCTTTCTGCATCAGCAGAAGAAGTTGAAGCAAATAAACTCAAGAAATTCTTTTTCATTGGACTGGTATTTACAATTCCGGTGCTAATATTTGGGTACCCAGAATATTTTTCATTTGTTCCATTGGCAGGTACAGCTACTGCAGCATATCTTGTTTTTGCTTGCGCAAGTGTTGTACAATTTATTACTGGAAGTAGGTTCTACATTGGAGCATACAGAATAGGGAAAATGAAGTCTGCAAACATGGATACTCTGGTAGTAACTGGTACTACTGCAGCATACTTGTTTAGTGCAATCAATACATTTCCAACTCCAGCATGGCACAACATCTACTTTGATGCAGCATCAGTAGTTGTAACTTTTATAATTCTTGGAAAATATCTTGAGAACAAAACAAAGGGCAAGGCATCGTCACTAATACGAAAAATGCTTGAGTTGCAACCAAAGACTGCAAGAATAAAAAAAGATGGACAGGAAATTGAGGTTCCAATTGAGATCATAAAGCCAGGAGATGTTATTCTTGTAAGACCCGGCGAAAAGATTCCAGTTGACAGCATAGTACTAGAGGGAAATTCAGCAGTAGACGAGTCCATGATCACAGGTGAATCCATGCCTGTAAACAAGAAATCTGGAGACTATATCATAGGTGGAACAATAAACAGAGAAGGAGTACTGGTAATCAAGGCAGAAAAGGTTGGAAGCGATACAATGCTTGCTCAAGTTGTCAAGCTAGTCGAAGAAGCGATGGGCAGAAAGCCTCCTATGCAAAGGATGGTGGACAAGATAGCTGGATATTTTGCATTTATGGTAATTGGTGTGGCACTTGCAACCTTCATGGTATGGTACTTGATTATCCCAGATGGGGCACACCAAATAGCCATGTCAATAATTCCTGCAGTTGCAATACTTGTTGTAGCATGTCCATGTGCTCTGGGGCTTGCAACTCCTACTGCAATAATGGTTGGAATGAGTAAGGCGGCCCAGAACGGGGTTGTCTTCAAAGGTGGAGATTCACTTGAAATGCTTGGAAGAATAAAGGTTGCAGTCTTTGACAAGACCGGAACCTTGACACAAGGAAAACCTCAAGTCACAGATATTATAACTTTGAAACAAATTACATTTGTATCAGAAGATAATGCAAGTACAATCAGTGCTGATTACAAGATGCTTGAAATTGCCGCAATAGCGGAAAAAAATTCTGAGCATCCACTTGCTAAATCCATAGTACAACACGCAATGGACTTGAAAATTAATTTGGCTGAAACTATGGAATTTTCTGCAGTGCCAGGAAAGGGAGTAAGAACGATTTACAATGGTAACAATATACTGGTAGGAAGTCCAAGATTTATGGAAGATGAAAACATTGACATTGAATCTGCAAAACAATCTATTACCAAATTGCAAGAGCAAGGAAAGACGGTAATACTTGTTGCATTAGACAAGGATCTAATTGGCCTTGTTGCACTTTTAGATATTCCAAAACCAAGTGCCAAGATTGCTATACAATCACTAAGAAAAATTGGAATTCAGGTTGTGATGCTTACTGGTGATAATGACAGGACTGCCAAAACTGTAGCAAAGGATCTTGGTATCGACAAGATATTTGCAAATGTAATGCCTTCTGGCAAGTCGGATGTCATAAAGCAATTACAAAAGGAAGGAAAAATAGCCATGATTGGTGATGGGATAAACGATGCACCTGCCTTGACTGAGGCAGACGTTGGAATTGCCATAGGTAGTGGAACTGATATAGCACTAGAAGCAGGCAAAGTAGTTCTCATCCGAGATGACTTGATGGATGTAGTCTCTGCAATAGAAATAAGCAAAAAGACTGTAAGCAAGATAAAACAAAATCTCTTCTATGCTTTTGTGTATAATGTTGTATTAATTCCGGTAGCAGGTTTTGGTCTCCTATATCCTACTCTTGCAGGCCTTGCCATGGCTGCAAGTTCTGTTTCTGTAACAAGCAGTTCTTTGCTGCTCAAACGATGGTCTCCTCCAAGCAAAAAGAAAAATCTTGAAAAATAAATTCTATACTCCAGGGTCAAACTGATAAAATGATGGAATCGCAGGCGGTACATTGCCATAGACTAGAGTAATTTCATCATGTTTGTTTATTGTGGTATCATTTAGTCCCGTCTTTACAGATTGCCCATTGACAAATATTTTTGCAGTTGCTCCGTAGATGGGAAAATCTCCCGTGGCCTTCCAGATGTCAATAAACTGTCCCAGAGTAAATTCTTGTGATTTTGGCGACTCGATGTGTATGACGCCACTGGAATCATGTGTATGTAACCAATAGAGACATTTGTTGTTAACTATACCGATTCGTTCTGGCACAGTCAAATGGTTACCATTAACATAAAAATCAAGATGTGCATGTATGTGAAGTGTTGCAAATTCATTTGTGTTACATTCTATTCCATCAATCGTTGCGGCAGTACTAGAAGATGTATTGTCTGATCTGTAGCTTATGTAGACAATCCCAGTCACAATTCCAATTATTACTAATAATGCAATTATCTTGTTATTTTTCTTTTTGCTGTTGATTTTTTCTTCTTTGATTTTTCTCATATTTTTTATTTCCCTATTGCAGGTATGATCCCATTACTTGTTTGAAAACTTCGTATGGTTGTGCCCCTGTAATTTTAGTGAACCCAACTTTCTCATTTCCAACAAACATAGTTGGAGTTCCTGTTATTGCCAAACTCTGCCCAAGTTGGTACAGCTGTTGAATCCTTGATTCGTATTTCTTACTGTCAAGACATGAATTGAACTTTTGAGTATCAAGGCCAAGATCAGAAGCAAATGCCTTGACTTTTTCCACAGTTCCCCAACCAGAATTTTCTGCCCCTTGGTGAGAGTAGGCATAATTGTGGTAATCATAATACTTTCCTTGCTCGTCTGCGCACCATGCACCTTCGCTGAGTGTAAGAGAATCAGGACCCACTATGGCAAAATCAAGAAAATAAAACTTGACCTTGCCAGAGTTTACGTATTCATTTGTAACTTGAGGTTCAGTTTGCTGGAAGAATTTCTCGCAGAAAGGACATTGATAATCTCCAAACTCTACCAGATCCAAGGTAGCAGAATCCGAGCCTTGAAACTTGGCAAATTTGGGAATTACAAAGTTTACGCTTCCTTGAATCGGAGGTTTTGATAGACTGTCACTGCCAATGGTGGATGTGATTATGCCTGGATTTGGACCAGACTGGAAGCTTTTAGTTACTGGTAAGACATTACCTACTAGATATCCAACTGCAAATAATATTATGCCAACCATTATTGTGGTCTTGGTTATTTCTACGTATAATTTGCGTGAGTTTTCTATTGTAATTACTAAACACCTGTTTTATCTCAATATGTATTGCAAGTTGTTTCTAACAACAACATCCGCCTCTATCATCTGATTCTTCTTTTGTGGACATTTTCAAGTCTGCATATTTTTGTGCATGATCGTTTGAACAAAAATATTTTCCAAACCTTTCAAACGAGGTTTCTTTTTTTACATCAATTCCACAAACCTGACAATGTTTCTTAAATCCAAACATCAGAATGATTTAATCTGTAGAGATATATTAATACGTAAGTTTACAATTGAAAAAAAAATTGCCTGCAATAGTTTGATATAATACATTTCAATAAAATATTATTGTAAAAAATAATGTCATGTAATTTCAAAATGAGCACAAGAAAAAAAATCACATTATTGGCAACATCATCTGCTGCTTCAATTGGCGTAACATATTTTGCATTCATTATACACAATCCAGTATTAGCTGTTGTTGCTCCAGTGTTACTGGCATTTGTTCCGTGTCTTGTCATGTGTGGAGTTGTAGGAGGATCTATGCTTTTGATTCCAAGATTGTCAAAGAATAAAAAACAACCACCCTGCAACTGTGGATTA
Source organism: Nitrosotalea sp. (assembly GCA_028580875.1). Taxonomy (GTDB): domain Archaea; phylum Thermoproteota; class Nitrososphaeria; order Nitrososphaerales; family Nitrosopumilaceae; genus Nitrosotalea. The sequence goes on along the minus strand of JAJSDS010000006.1, from coordinate 8,821 downwards.
CACCACGTTACAAAACAGGAAGAAGCAGAAAAAAATTCTTGAGTTTATACCAGAATTATCTCACAATATCAAGATCTAGAAATATTGTCTTTGTTGCTAGGCCATCACTTGCACTAATGCCCAAAGTATAATTTCCAGGTTTGGCGCCATTGTTTTTCAATATGAGATTGACAGGTACGGGTTTATCCATTTTTGATAAATCAAGTGAATCTTGAGTAAAGTTGGCAGTCATTCTACTCAACTCTCCGTTGGTACTCATCGAGCTTGATGTCTTGAGAAAAACCATTTTTTGACCCTCTGTGTTTGATGTGATGTTACTAGAAATCGTGATGTTAATTGTTTCTGCTTGCATAGTGTTGTTGCCGGAAAATACAACTTTTGTAAGATCAGAATGTATGTCAAACGCCAGAGGTTTCATGCGATCTACGACTCCAATTTTGTTTGCATCCCACTGCGAAAACCAGAATTTGTCAGGATCCTTGGGATCTAGAGACAAATTCAATGTAAACACTGCTGAATAGTAGTCACTCTGTGCAGCTATGTTTTGTGGAGACACTGGATTGTTCAGCATGTACGGAGACGGTTCTGGTGATTGGTTGTGTGGTATGTCAAATTCAATAAGCGTATGATCTGTTGTATTTAGGAATCCTATTCTGTTTCCCTGATGTTCATTAAACCAAATACCTTTGTGATCTAGACTTTCTCGCATCCAAAAGGGTAAAGTGGGAATTGGATGAACGGTTTGGGCCGTTGAAAATTGCCTCCAGCTGTTTGATAGTATATCATATTCAGAAATTGTACTTGGCACATGTTCAGTCACCCAGATTGTTTTATCGTTTGTAACTAGAACATCAGTAGGAGATGAAAATCTAGCTTTATCAGGCTGTGGTATCTCCAGTGTCTTTATCACATTTACTACAGAGCCAGCATTGTTTCGAAGTATGTCAAGTTTTACTATCTTTCCCGTACTCAATTCTGCAATCCATATAGAACCATCTTTGAGAAATAAACCGCTTGGGTTTGTACTACTTCCAAGCGGAAACTCGGTTATTTTATAAGAAAATTCTGTTCTGTTTTCAATCTTTTGAACTACACCAACAGTATTTCCAGTAAGAGTTGTAAACCATATGTCACCTGTGGTATTTTCTACTTTCATCTGAAATGGAGGATAACTTGTGTGGAATGCCTCAAATTTTTTTGCATGAGGATCAAATCTCCAAAGAGGCTTTGAACCAAATTGTGAAAACCAAATGTTTCTGTCCTTGTCTTCAACCATTGACCAAACCATTGTACTACCATGCGTTTCTATTGGTATTTGATAGCCAGTCAGATTTCCATCGTTAGGATCTAGCCTAAACAATACATGTGCAAACGATCCAGATGTCCAAACTAAACCATTACTATCAACCAGAATACCATTTGGTCCAGTATCATTTGGGAGTGAATATGTTGTTACGTATTTGCTTTCGAATATGAAATCTGGAATATTTTTTGAAATGCTATTATTTTTAATAGTAGTTAAACTGTTATTTAATTTCTCATCAATGGTTGTTTTATTTCCTGTCGTAGTTTGAGTTTCATAATTATTAAATAAAATAATGACAAGGGTAATTAAAATAATAGGAATAATTATTACAGTGATTTTTTTAAAAAGCAATTTTATTTTTCTACTGGATTGCCAATCATGTTGCCCCATTCTGTCCATGAGCCATCATAATTCCTGACTTGAGTATATCCTAGAAGATACTTGAGGACAAACCATGTATGTGATGACCTCTCGCCTATTCTGCAATAGCATATTACATCTTTGTCAGGTGTTATACCCTTTGATTCATAGTTCTGTTTTAACTCGCTTACTGACTTGAAAGTCCCATCAATGTCATTGACAGCAGTAGCCCACGGTATGTTGTTTGCCTTTGGAATGTGTCCGCCTCTTTGGGCATTTTCCATAGGATACTCTGGTGGTGCAGTTATCTCACCAGTAAACTCTTTTGGCGACCTGACATCAACAAGCACGGTATCATTTCTCTCCAGTGCCCTCTTTACATCAAAGAAATATGCGCGAAGTCCTTCGTCTGGAGGCTGGGATGCATACTTTGTGGGTATGATTTGAGGCTCGTCTTTGGTGTATTGCCTTTTTTCAAGCTCCCATTTTTTCCTGCCACCATTCATTATTTTGACATTTTTGTGTCCATAATACTTGAAGATCCAAAACACAAACGCAGCAAACCAGTTGTTAAAATCTCCATACAAGACAACTTCAGATTCTGGCGTTACACCATTTCTTGTCATGAGTTCCTCAAATTGGGATTTACTTATGATATCACGCCTTATAGGATCATTGATGTCTCTTTTCCACCAAATCAGACTTGCTCCAGATATGTGACCATGTAGATATGCATGCTCTGGATCATAATCAACTTCAATAATTCTTGTTAGTTTACTTTGAGTATTTTTAAAAACAGACTCTGTATCAATCAAAACATCTGGACTTGAATAACTCATTTTGTATCAAGATTACTAGAAACCAGATATGTATAACTCTAGTACTTTACAAATGAAAAATATATGATAAAAATAATCATGATGGAAAAGAACTAGATCTTGAACTTTGTAGGATCTTTTTCGAATCTTGATTTGCAGTGAGGGCAACAAAAATAAAATTCCTTTCCATCCACTTTGGATTTTACATCAGATGTTTTCTCATCCACTTCCATTCCACATACAGGATCTTTTACCAATTATTTTTCAACCTTGTCATCCTTATTGCCAGAACTGAGATTTAAGAGTGATATTTTACATTTGTAAACTATCCATCATAAATATCTCGTAAAATTAACTACTTTGACGAGATTAACAAAGATGAGAAATAATAATCAAAACCCGAAAAATAAACTCGGAATATCAAATAAACAAATCAAAAAATTTGTTATTGTAGGTGTACTGGTGGCATTAGTCATAGGCATCAGTGTGATCATAACTACACCTAGCTTACCTACTTACAAGATACCTGCTACAAGTTCCCTACCGCACGATTCTATGGGGATGATGCACATACATCCACACCTATCCATGATAATAGACGGAAACCCTGTAATAATACCTGCAAACATTGGCATAGATTCACATCTGTGGAATGTTCACACTCTTGATTCCTATGGAATGACTGGTATGGCACCAATTCATACTCATACCGCAGATGGAGTGATTCATGTTGAATCATACAAAGATCAAGACTATACTCTAGGCCAATTCCTTGACATTTGGGGAATACCAATTGGTAACTATGATGTAAAAGTTACAGTAGACAGTAACCCTATCTCAGATTATAGGAACCACGTATTCCAAGATGGTGAGAAAATAGTCATGAATCTTACAACAAAATAGTTTTTCAATTGTAAACTATCGTAAATTAATATCAGTAGAGTTTTTCTTCTCTAAGGGAGAAATTGGAATCCAGTAAGAAGGTATCACGATCTAGCAAGATGCTATTGATAATTGGTTTTGTTGCAATAGCTGTCTCATTTCTTGCCTATTGGAAAAATAATCATCTGATAGTGACACCTGCTGCAATGCCTGCGTTACAGAGACTTGCCATATCCACATACGTTGTTCTTTTTACATCATTTGGCGCAATTGGACTTGGCCTTTACAGATTTTATAAAATAAAGATATTGTCTACTGATGATTCAATTGCTACAATAATTTCAAACGCCATAAACAACAAGAGATCAAAACAGATCCTTCTTGTAAGTGCCATAGGCTATGCAATCTTTTTTGGGTTTACTTCAGGAATAATTCTTTACAAACCTGACATCAACGCTACTGATTTTGGTTTTCCCAAGCCTCCTTATGCAGAAATTTCTCCCTGCTGCAATGTACCTGGCTACATGCCAATGATATTGGTTTTCTTTACGGAACATACTGGCTTGCAAATAATTCCATTGAATTTGATTCTATTAGTTGCAGTATCTTTTTTGGTTGGCCTCAATTTTGCCCTTGCCTCAGCAACATATTCCATTGCAAAAAAAAGTAGCAAGATTGGTAGCGTTGGCGCAGTAACTGGTCTCTTCGTAGGTTGCCCCACATGTGCAGGTACTGCATTTATGTTACTTTTTGGTCTTGGAGCAAGCGCTAGCACTACAGCCACTACGATATTTCTGACCACCCATGAAATTCAACTCCAAACCATATTCATTGCAGTATCAATTCCTATTTTGTTGATAACGCCACTAATTATGGCAAGAAACATCAGACGAGCAAATCTCAAAAGCTGCACATTTGATTCAGAACAATAGATTCATTCTGCCGTCTTGTTTTTACGTTTGTAAACCTATCCTCTCAAATATCTCAAAGTTACATTATTGATTGTATGGTAACAAGAAAAACTTGGATATTGATTGCCATTACAACAGGTGCAGCAGTGACAATACTTGGATTGTTTTCAGATACTGCATTTGGGTTAGGATGCTCACCTGTTTCCATGGTAAACGGATGGAAAAATCTGTCACCCAACTCTATGATAGAAGGTGGTGGAAGGATGTCAAGTATGATGAGTGATTCTCCGAAAGATGTCATAATAAAAATAGTTTCAAGCCAACAAGTATCAGCAGGAAAAGACTCACAGGTCACATTATTAGTTCTTGACAGGAATACAGAAAAACCAATGACAGATGCCCAGGTAAGCCTAGGATTGGAAGAAGGAGCACCAATGAGTACTATGAACATGATTGGTTCAATGTTTGATGCAGAAGAATTAGGAGAAGGCAAGTATGTTGCTAAATTTAGCGTGGACAAACCAGGATATTACACTCTGCATGTACACGTCATACCATATGACAAGCCAATGAGTTCCATGATGCGTAACCACCTTGATGTAGGAATATTAGCCAAATAAATTTACGATTTTTAGATTCGTAACAATTTTGAAACTTTGTAATTGTAGTTAGACAAATGTGCAAATCCCATGATGGCAGCTCCCGCTATTTGCAAACTTATGGAATAGTACCAATACATTCCAATGAACATGAGAACTATGCCTGAAATCGCTAGAGGAATTAGTTTCATTTTCCCACTAAACCAAATTCCCAAGAGCATTGATGCTGATGAGGCTACAAGTAATGCATCTCCCCATGGACTATTAAAAAATGCCAATACGATATTGTTGTTTTGTGCATTCATGTTCATAGAATCCATGCTTTGCACATTCGAATCTTTTGAAAATGCTGCAGCAAATGATCCTCCCATACTTATGCTCATGAGTATGGTACACAAGCTTATGCCAAACACTCCTACACAGCAGATGGCTTTAGATCTGGGATTCTTCACTTGGTCTAGGTGTCATCTAACCATTCTATAAATTCTATCTATGTTTTACAGAATATACGGTTTTGTTTCGGAAGGGGATGATTCTGATTGTTTTATGAACCACTTTTAGACAGCAGAATCCAATAGGTTGAAGACTCCTTCCAAATTTTTATCCTGCATTAATCTGTCTGCTAGTAACAAATGTAGAACCATCACTTGTTGTTGCACTTACTCTTACAGTATAGCTGTTGCCATAAACAACTGCTGCATTTAGAATACCTTTTTGTTCTAATGTCTGACTAGGACCAATGCTTGTTGTGTTCTGTGAAAGATTATACGTTACACCGTTAATGTCCGCAGATATCGTTGTTTGAATGAAAGGTTTGTTTCCGGTATTTTGTAAAATAATGTCATACCAAGTTAAAGTTCCAGACTGGATTTCAGAAAGAGTTGCCGTATTTATTGTGTATCCTACATTTGATGATAGTATGCTGTTTGATGTATTCATATAATTATAGACAATGCCAGACATTCCTACTGCTATGATTACCAGCAAAGAAATTGCATATACAGAATGTACACCGCGTCTTTTCACACATGCAAAACAAATCAAGTTTTAAAGGCTCACATGTGCTTTTGTCTTTTTGGCTGACTCAGAAATATTGGATCGTTTCGAATCAACTTGCCAGTATTATCATAAAGACATACATGGTAAAGCACCTGTCCATGAGATTCTGATATTTTCTTGATACGTACAGTATGAGTTTGTGTTTCAAATTTGTCCCCGACATGAAGATTTCCAATCTTTTCTGCCAAATCAATTTCTGAGATTCCAATGATACCAGACATCTCTTGGAAATATTTGTAATACTTGTTCTTAAGCTGCATTTGTGTTCAATGGCGATGTGCCAAACATGTCAAGCTCTTCTTTTGATGGAGTGATGGAACAACGAATCCTATAATCACGTGTCAAGATCAAGGCATCTCCTGGAACAAATGTCTGAATCATGTCTTTTTCCTGCGGAGACAACTGCAATGATTTTGTAAGTTCTTCAGCCGCAATCTCGTTGTTTCGTAGTATTATTTTCGTCTCACTGTTATCAAAGAATGCACGCCCTGCCTCTGTCTTTGTTACGTCTTCTACCCTTTGTGAAATAAACATGAAAATTACATTCTTTTTTCTGCCCATGCGTGCAAGTAAATCTACAAATTTTGAGGCACTTGCAAACCTGAAGATGAGATGCCCTTCATCAATTACAAGTATTTTTGGAATCTCTACTGGCGCTGCCTCTATCTTTTTCCATAATTTAGCCAGTGCAAGAAAGCTTATCTTTGCTACAGAATCTTCAGCATATGTCCCCTTTAGTGATATGATAGTACGGTCAGATATTGCAGGTTGACCCTTGAATAGAGTTGCCATTGGACCAGTAACAAGATTTACCAGATATTTTTTCTCTTCATCTGAGAGTTTTTCATAAAACTCATCAAGGCTTTTTATTCCATCACACTTTGCCAAAAATGAATTTGCAACAAGTGTTGGGGCTTGGGCAATCTCACACAAAACATTTACCGCATCACTTGGTTTTTCAAACATCTTGAATGGATCAAAGCCAAGTTCTTGTTCTCCTGTGATTCTTATTGGTTCCACATTCAGATACTTGGCAATATTTTCATACTCTCCCTGTGGGTCAACAACAAAGATGAATGCATCCGGATACTTGTCCATCAGTCTCTTCATCATTAGTTTGGCAGTAACAGACTTGCCTGCACCCGAGCCTGCCAAAATCAGTATGTTATAGTTTGCACGCATTGTATAGTTGAAGATGACAGGTGCACCGGTACCATAGTTTACACCTATGGTTATACCATTTGGAACTTCTAGCATGTCTGCGCTTACAAATGGATAAAAAACTGCACAAGAGCCAAGCTCGACGTAGAGTTTTTTTCCCCATCCGGTCAACATTTTGGCCTGGTTTGCAGATGTGTTGTCAAAACTTGAGAGAGATATTCTGGTTTGTTTTACAAATCTTTTTGATTTTTCCTTTAATGATTTTAGATCGTCAGCTTGGACTAGCACATTAGCAGTAACTGTGAACAATTTTGTACTGTTTTTTTCAAGTGCAGACACGGCCTCAAGTGCCATCTGAATCTGATGTATCATTTTTGGATTGGTGCTTTGTGTAGCTTGCATGAGGTGAATCTTTTTTCGCAATTTTGAAACTGCCTTGTCTTGTTCTATAGGAGCAAAATTGAGCAGTATCGCATCAGATACAGGAAGTAGGGAGTGAATCCATGCAGGTGAGAGAGTCGATGAGAGCGAATACAGCGTAAAGCATTTGGCTAACTTGCCATTCTCAAGTATTACATGTTTTAGAAATTCATTTTTTATAGAAAATGGTACCATATTTGTTGCAAGAAAATAATCAAAACCCTGTCTTTCAAGTACCCAATCCAAGGGCTCTGTACTTGACATAAAGGTTCTCAAGATTTGGAGATGTCTTATTTCGTTTCCCATCTGTGTATCTAACGGTTCTTTTATCATTGTTATACCAAGTGGTTCTTGTATCGAAGTAAGCAATGAATAAAAATGCGATAGTACAGTTCGTTGCTTTTCATCAGAAAGTGTAAAGAAATTTGTTGGCTTTACTTCATAGTTATGTATTGTCTTAGTTCTTTGCACAGAATTTAGAGAACATTTCTTTTTAAGGTAATGAGAATCAAGAGTTGACTAATTTTTTACAGTTGGATAGAATTGATAATATTGACGCAATATATTGAAAACATCTGATACATCATAAGCCTTTTTTTCAATGCATGCATCAAGTAATGTCATTCTTTTTTGAATGTCCGTTACAGGATCAATACCAAAAAGATCTGAAACATATCCAAGTCTTTTGCTTTTCTTAACCAGTTCCTCTATATCGTTGAGACCAAAGTCATTGTTCTTCCTATCAAAACTAAACAAATCTGTTGTTTCTATGCCCGTATCTGTTGGATTAATTTCTGTCAGCGTCTTTATTCTTCTCATTGTTTTTCCATCCATACCTTTGAGTGTAGTTGAATGGATTGCAAACCAAAGCAACATTTGCTGTGAAAGTTTTATGTTGATTGGTTCTGCTGCAAGTCTTGTTAATGCTGATCTTATGTCAGAGCCATGAACGGAGCTTAGCCCCCCGTGTCCAGTTGCTGCACTCTGGAACATCTCGTTTGCTTCCTTTCCGCGAACCTCTCCCACAATGACAAAGTCAGGTCTCATTCTCAATGTGGCCTTGATTAGTTCCATAATTCCAATATCATTATCTGATTTGACAAGCGGGCTTGACCTTGTATGTAATGATACAGTACGTTTCTGTGGCATCTGAAGTTCAGGCGTTTCTTCTATGGTTATGATACGCCATCTTGGATTGGCCATGGTCATTAGAGAATTTATCAATGTAGTCTTTCCAGAACCGGTTTCTCCAACTATAACACCAAACGCCTTTGCGTCTATGAGCATCCAGACATATGCTGCCAT
>JAJSDS010000069.1 GCA_028580875.1 Nitrosotalea sp. | reverse complement strand
TGGCAACCAGTACAATGTTCGTGAAATAGTATGTGTCGCCCTCTTAATCCAGCTATTCCTACTCCAGTTTCTGGATTGAATTGAAAACCGTCACCCACAAATTTTAATTTCTGTTCAGGATAACGTAATGTAAATCGCTTTACTGCAAGATGTTTTACACCGGAATTTAGTGCACGTATTATTCCAATTACATTACTCAATGCAAAAATCCTCCCGGTCCCAAGACACCTGCGTATAGCAATCCGAGAGCTATAAAGATGTTAATGAATGCAAGACCAATTAATTTGTACCAACCAGTATGCAATATCATATCAATTCTAACTCTTGGGAAAACTCCACGTGGTAATAGAATTAAGAGTATGACTCCAACTGTTTTGATCACAAACCATAGTGTACCATTAAGCATTTCTTGATCAAAGAGTGGTAAGCCAGGGAACTTTGCAGTTACAGGACCTATTGTAATTCCTTGAGTAATGATATCTTGTGGGAACGGCGGCCAGACCATTGGACCATTCCATCCTCCAAGGAACAACACTGTGAATAATCCTGCAAATGCATATAATTTCAAATAGGTTCCAAGTTGAATTAGTCCATACATCATTCCAGAGAATTCTGTTAACCAGCCAGCAACAATTTCACTTTCTGCTTCTGGAAGATCAAATGGGACTCTTTCAAGTTCTGCTAATATTGTAATGAAAAATACTATGGCGCCAATTGGTAGAAAAGCAATCCACCAAAAATGCTCTTGTGATTCAACAATGTGTGAAAGATTCAGACTTCCAGAAAGTATGACAACTCCAAGAAGTGAAAGTATTAGTGGAATTTCAAAAGCAACCATTTGGTGAAGTGCTCTGAGTCCACCAATGAATGTCCATTTGCTATTTGCTGCCCATGCAGTTAGCACTGCAATTATTGGAAAGAAGCCAATTACTGCAAATACTGCTAAAAGACCGACATTTGGATTTGCAACCACCCATCCCGGAGCAACTGGAATAAGAGAAACAAAGGCACCGGCTGCACCGACAAACAATAACGGACCAAGCCAGAAGATAGGCTTGTCAGCTTTTGCAGGTATTATGATCTCCTTACTCATTAGCTTAAAACCATCACCCATCAGTTGTAGTATTCCTTCTATTTTTCCACAATAGAGTGGACCAACTCTGAGTTGAATTTTTGCAAGGAATTTTCTTTCGACAAATATTGTTGCAGCTGCAAGCAATGCAGCAAATCCAAATCCTGGAAATGCCATCACTCTGAAAATAGTAGTGTGCATGAAATTTTTAACAATAGGCAAAGTACGTGATGGATCTGCCATCCAAGTCATTGCCAAGTATGGCGTCATGAGTTGGCCGTTGATTACGGGCAGTTTAATGTAAAACAACACAATGAAAACTATTGGTAATCCAACTAGACTGAAGATCAGAATAACCCAAAATATTAGATCAAATAAAGAACCAATGAATCGACTTAGTCTAAATTGTGGTGCGATTGTTGACATTATCTATCTGCCTCCACAGGCCAATAATTAAGACCCCAGTAAACTGCAGGCATGTTACCTAGTTTTTCTCCTTTTAGCAAATATGGCATACAGATCAAATTTCTAAACGAGCCAACGCTTATCTTCACTCTATAAGGCTCTGGTCTGTTGTTAGATACTATGTAATATCCGATTGCACCTCTTCCAGATTCTATTCTACGATAAACTTCATCATTTCCGCCTTTGGGATTTGGTTTTAGTTTTGTGCGTACAGAACCTGATTTTGGCATTTTCCTTAATGCATCTTTTATGATTCTACAGCTTTCAAACATCTCAAGATAAGGGACTCTAGATCTTGCATAGGAATCACCTTCTTTCATCACTATTGTTTGAAAATCTAAATTTTCATAGACATCATATGGCTCTTTTTTCCTTACGTCAAAGTCAACACCAGATGCTCTAAGTACAGAACCAGTAGTACCAAGTCTAATAGCATCTGTCCTCGATAAGATACCACTTCCCTCAGTTCTTGCTTTTAAGAGTGGGTTTTGGTAGAAGACTGCTTCATACTCTTTTAGTCTCTTTTCAAAATATTCAACTTGACGTAAGCATCTTTCTTCAAAGTTAGATGGTAGATCATTTCTCACTCCACCAGGAACAAGATATGCATGAGTTACTCTTGCACCAGACATTGCTTCCAGTAGATCAATGAAAAGTTCTCTGTCACCTGCAGGCCACATGAACATTGTAGAGTGACCCAGGAATATTCCATAGATAGCTAACCAGTATAAAATGTAAATACAACGATTCAGTTCTGCCGCAATAACTCGAATGTATTTTGCTCTCTCTGGAACTTCAATTCCCAATAATTCTTCCACTCCAAGACAATATGGATACAAGATATTGGAAGAGTCATGTATTACTGGCCTTTCAAGATGTGGAATGTTCTGAATATAATTTCGATATTCTGCCATTTTTTCTTCTCCCCGGTGAACATAGCCTGGATCAGGATCACAGGAAACAATGTAATCACCGTCTACTTTGATAATTAGTCTCATATGTCCAGAACCCGGATGTTGTGGACCTACGTTAAGCGTCATTATTTTGTCATCCACTGTTTCAATATGCATTCCCGGAGGTAGTTGTGTTGTCATCTTATCTTCCCTTTATCTTGAAATCTTTTCTAAATGGAGGTATATCTGCCCAATCTTCTGGCAGAAGTAATCGTCTCATATCAGGATGACCTTCAAAGTAAACACCAAACATTTCAAAACATTCTCTTTCATGAAATTCTACACTATAGAATACATCACGTAATGATGGAGTTCTTGTTGCATCAGAACCTGGATTTGGAACATCTTCTCTTGGAACTCTAGTTGCAAGTGCAAAAATTTGTCTTCCAAGTTTTTCATCAGTGTAAGATCCTAAATGATATATTACTTCAATTTCACTCGAGTCTGGATAATCAACTCCAGATACGGATTCTGCATGATCATACTTTAGTTCGTCTCGTATGAATTTAGCAACATCTACAATATCTTCTCTTTTAGTGGTAACTCTAATTCTATCAGATCGTACATAGTCTACACGTATTTTATCACCAAATTTTGATAAAATTTTATCTGCCAGAGATTTTTCAAATGCTGGAATAGGTTTTGGTTTGACTGGAACATCAGGAGACAAGTCTAGTCCTTTTTCTTCATAGAACTTCTTTGCTTCATCTTTTGACATAGAATCTGGTTTAGTATTTTCAGAATTGTCAGAATGTTTCTCTGCAGTATCTTTAACTTCTACGTCCTTGTCAATTCCAGAGTTCATTGCTATTTAGCCTTCGTCCGTTTTATTTTTTCTTGAAGTAACATACACCCTTGGATTAGTGTTTCAGGTCTTGGAGGACATCCTGGAACATAAACATCAACAGGTAGAACCCCATCAATTCCAGGGAGTACATTATACGAGTCAAAGTATAACCCTCCAGTTATTGCACATGCCCCCATTGCTATTACATATTTTGGATCTGGCATCTGATCATATACCATTCTTAATCTAGGAGCCATTTTTCTAGTAATTGTCCCCATGACAACTATGAGATCACATTGTCTAAGAGAACCAAATGCTTCGATAATACCAAATCGTTCAACATCATATCTAGGACTTGAAGCAGCACCAAACTCTACACTGCAACATGCAGTCTCAAGGTGTACCGGCCATAAGGAGTAAATTCTACCCCAGTTGATAGCCATATCAAATGGTTTTCCCACTGCTCTGACAAGAATATCCCCAAGCTTTCCAACTAGTACGTTAGTAGCATGCGGTGCAGTTTCTGGGCTAACTAATTCTTTTAACATTATTCTTCCCTATCCCGAATCGTTTCTACATTCGATTTAAAAGTTACCAAATGTTCTTCCTCCCCGCTTGATATAATGCAAAGGCAAATGCTGCAAAAATTATTGCAAGAAATCCAATTATTGGCAAAGTTGCAGACTTTGGCAAATCAAGTATACTACTTCCCCAGGCGTACAAGAAGATCGATGCAACGTCAAATACAACAAACATCAAGACAAATGAGTAATATTGCATCATAAAGTGAGTACGTCCTTCTCCTTGTGGAACTTGACCAGATTCCATGGGCAAGAACTTGACAGGGTTAGGAGTTCGTCTTGGTGCAATCATCCTAGAAAGAATTAGGGTTGGCCCTGTTGCTACGATTGCAAATGTAAATAACAATAAGATTGGACTGAAACTACTTGCAGCTTCTCCTACCAAAGTAGCTAACAAGCCAGTCGGAGAATATAAAAAGCTATGCACATTCTACGATCATAATTTTCATTGCTGGCAAATTTTTCAACAATTTCTTTGAAATTGAATAATATATTCAATTTTCCACATTAATAGATTTTAATCACTTTAATTTCTAAAATGATTGATATATGACAGTAACAAAACCTACTTTATGATAAATGTCGGACAAAAGGCACCGCCCTTTACCTTGGTAGATACAGAATTAAAAATGCGAAGCTTGGATGAGTTTAAAGGAAAGAAAGTAGTTCTCTCATTCTTTGTAGCAGCAAGTTCACCTGTATGTACAAAAGAAATGTGCACTTTCAGAGACGAATGGGATCAGATATCAAAACTTGGAGCTCAAGTAATAGGAATTAGTAATGATGGCCCATTTGCAAATAAAGCATTTGCAGAATCTCAGCATCTTAATTTTCCGATATTAGGAGACTACAAAAGTCAAACAATACGAGATTATGATGTTCTAATGCCAGACTTGTTGCATGTGAAAGGTTATGATGCTGCAAAGAGATCGGTGTTCATTGTTGATGAAGGTGGAACTATAGTCTACAAATGGGTTTCAGACAATCCATTGATAGAACCAAATTATCAAGAGATCATGAACTTTCTCAAGAAATAAAACAAAAAATCTCTTTTAATTTATTTTAAAAATATTTATTCAATCTCTGCAAGTACATCATTTTTTGCAACTGATGCACCTTGTTTCATTTTTATGGATTTAACAATCCCATCTTTATGAGATTTGATTGAAATTTGCATTTTCATAGATTCTAAAACACAGACCACATCACCTTTCTTCACATTATTACCCGCAGTCACATTTATTGATACAACTCTACCAGGGATTTGACTTTTGAGATTTATTTGAGAATCAGTACCAGAGTCAGCTCCAGAATTTTTATAAACAATTTTGTCCATCTCTGGACGTTTGTTAAATGTTAATTTTACCCCATCAACAACAAGTGTTATTCGATTAGTGCTATTTTCTAAATATTTTGTGATGTGATAAACGCTATCTAGCATAAATTCAACTTTATCATGAGTCATCGTTATAATCTTAAGATCACGTTCTTTTCCTTTGATTTTTAAAATAAACTCATTGTTACCAACGGACTTTACAATTTCTCCATCCAAGTTTTCATCGGTATTTTCTAATTTGAATTTCATATCAATGCCTGTCCACTTGTGTTTTCCATCTAATGCTATGTTCCTTGTGCGGTTTTATTTTATTTTTGAGAAATTCTGAATGTACGAGTGTTGCAGCTAATGCAGCTTCTGATTTTTGGGATGCTTCGGTTTTCAAATCGTTTTGTAGTCTATCAAGAATCTTGAACCGATCAAGAAAGTCTGTTGACAATTCACCACTGATGAATTCCTTACTATTTAGTATAGTCTTGTACAATGGTATTGCTGTTTCAACACCTTCAATATAGAAATCAGACAAGGCTAGAGCCATTCTCTGTCGGGCTTCTTCAAAGTTTTGTCCCCATGTGATGAGTTTACCCATGAGTGAGTCATAATATGGTGACACTGTGCAACCCGGGTAAAGATAAGTATCTACTCGAACTCCAGGTCCAGACGGAATGTTAACATCCCAGATTTTTCCTGTCGATGGTGCAAAGTCTAGAAATGTGTCTTCAGCATTTATTCTGCATTCTATTGAATAGCCATTTACTTTGAGATCTTTTTGTTTGAAAGGAATTTCTTTTCCATTTGCAATATCAATTTGCAATTTGACAAGATCAAGACCTGAAACTAGTTCAGTTACTGGATGTTCTACTTGCAATCTTGCATTTATTTCGATAAAATAAAAAGTCCCATCATCTAATCTTAGGAATTCTGCAGTTCCAGCATTGTGATAATCTACAGCTATTGCAGCTTTTACCGCCAGTTCTCCTATTTCATCACGTGTTTTTTGATCAACCACTGGAGAAGGAGACATCTCTATGAGTTTTTGATGCCTTCTTTGGATAGAACATTCTCGCTCAAAGATATGTACTGCATTTCCATGCTTGTCACGCGCTAATTGAAATTCAATATGTCGTATTTTTGGAAGGAATTTTTCAACAAATAATGCTGACTTGCCAAAGGCTGCTTTTGATTCCCCAGATGCAATCTCAAAGGCTTGTCTCAATTCTTGTTCATTATGTACTAGTCTGATTCCTCTTCCTCCACCACCAAAAACTGACTTTAGTAAAACAGGATATCCTATCTTATGTGCAATATCTAGTGCTTTTTCTACTTCTTCGACAATCCCCGGACTTCCAGGTACAGTTGGCACTTTGGCTTTCATCATTGCATCTTTGCATTCCATTTTGTCACCACAAAGTCTCATTGATTTTCCGGAAGGCCCAATGAAGTTTAGTTTCTTTTTTTCACAAAGATCTGCAAAGTCTGCATTTTCAGAAAGAAATCCATATCCAGGATGGATTGCATCAGCACCAGAGCTAATTGCAGTTTCTATTATTTTTTCCATGTTAAGATAGCTTTGTGCAGGAGACGCAGGACCAATATGATATGCTTCAGTAGCCATCTTGACATGCTTTGAATTTACATCTTCGTCAGAATAAACTGCTACAGATTTTAGTCCTAATGTATTACATGCTTTAATGACGCGTATAGCAATTTCCCCTCTGTTTGAAATTAAAATTTTCTCGATCATATCGTTCTAAAGATTAATGTTCCCATGTTTTCGCGGAATTCGTCGTTCTCTTTTATTTGCCAAAGCACTCAAGGCCCTAATTAGTGCCGGTCGTGTTTCAGCAGGATCAATTACTGAGTCAATTGTACCATAAGATGCAGCAACATAGGGATTAGCAAATTTTTCTGTAAAATTATCTACAAGTTGTTTTTTCAACGCAGCAGGATCTTTTGCAGCATCAAGTTCTTTTCTATTCATAATTCTTACAGCCGCTTCAGAACCAAGTACTGCTATTTGTGCAGTTGGCCACGCATAGTTCACATCTGTTCCCAAATTCTTGCTTGCCATTGCAATATAGGCTCCACCATAAGCCTTTCCTATGATCAGTGTTATTTTTGGCACTGTAGCCTCACAATAAGCATACAAGAGTTTACTTCCATGACGAATGATTCCGGCATGTTCTTGCTGTGTTCCAGGCATGTATCCAGGTGTATCTACTAGTGTGATAATTGGAATACTATAACAATCACAAAATCTGATGAATCTGGATGCCTTGTTAGATGAATCAATATCTAGAGCTCCTGCCAATACCATTGGCTGATTTGCAACAATTCCTACTGTTTTTCCATGAAGTCTTGCAAATCCAACTACAACATTTGGTGCAAATAATTCATGAATCTCAAAGAATACATGATTGTCAACTATAGAAGTTATGATTTCTTTCATATCGTATGGTTGCAATGGATTTTCTGGAATTATGTTTATGAGGTTGTTGTCTAGTCTATTTGGATCATCACCAGTTTCTACAATAGGTGATTCTTCTGTACTGTTTTGAGGAATATATGATAAAAGTGTCTTTACAATATCCATGCATTGATATTCATTTTTTCCAACAAAGTGTGCAACACCACTATTTCTTCCATGGGACATTGCTCCTCCAAGTTCATCAAAAGATACTTCTTCGCCAAGCACTGTCTTAACAACTTCTGGACCTGTTACAAACATTGTAGCAATTTTATCTGCCATTATTACAAAGTCTGTCATTGCAGGAGAATACACAGCACCTCCTGCTGAAGGGCCCACACTGATGGTAATTTGAGGAACTACTCCAGATGCAAGCTGATTGTGATAAAATATACTTGCAAAACCATCAAGGCTTAGAATGCCCTCCTGAATTCTTGCTCCACCCGAATCAATTATTCCAATTATTGGAGATCCAACTTTTACGGCATGTTCCATAATTTTTGTAATTTTTTTGGCACCCATCTCACTTAATGTTCCACCAAGAACCGTGAAATCATAAGCAAAGAGAAAAACTTGTCTCCCGTGTATAGTTCCATATCCTGTTACAACTCCATCTCCAAAGAATTTTTTGTTCTGCATGTCAAATTCATGGTAGTGATGGGTTGTCATGGCATCAATCTCGGTAAAACTTCCTTCATCTAATAATAGGTCAATTCTCTCTCTTGCAGTAAGCTTACCTTTATCATGCTGACCCTGAATCCTTTCTTCTCCACCACTTTGCTCTGCCTGCCTTCTTTTATGTAAAAAATTTTTTATCTTTTCTGAATGCATGATTCGAATTAGAGGCTATTTACAACCTATATTAATTTAATCAGTTTTAACTTCTCTAATACCGTCACGGCCACCCTTTGCATTACGAAAAACATTCATTCCAATATGGTAATTTTCCCATAATCCTTCTATGATTTGGAGTTCTTCCCTGACAGTTTGTAATGTTTCACTATTAGCCTGTGGATCTGCTTCTAACTTTTTAATGGCCTCACTTAGTCCTGTATGCAAGGCCTCATCTTCCAAATGTCTGGGGTTATCCAATTTTTTTACTTCATATTGAACAACCGGA
>JAJSDS010000068.1 GCA_028580875.1 Nitrosotalea sp. | reverse complement strand
GCAGCCTTCATTGACATTTCAGAACCGTCTATTGCAACCAATATCTTCGAGAATTTTCCTACGTTCATGAATTTCAACATGCATAACCTGTTAAGTATCTATCCAAAAAGTGCAGATTTGAAAAAATGACTTGAAACTGGGGTTTTTTAAAGTATGAATGGTTTGCTTTGCCCTACCTCTTTCAAAAGTGTGAAATTTTCCAAATTTTTAATAAGTCATTTAATGATAACGCTACATGGTCGCACCAAAGCAGACCGAGTCTGTTTCACTTCGTCTGGACAAAAATACTTGGAATAAGCTCAAAGTTTTAGCTGGTAAACAAAAATTGAGCCCTAATGCCCTTGTGAGCAACATATTAGATTCTCATCTCGAATGGGAACTAACTGCTACAGCTGCAGGATGGGTTGTCATGCCCAAACCATTTCTCATAGAATTATTCAAGGTCATAGATAGCAGCACGATTGAAAAAATAATAACAAAATTGTCTTCACGCATGGCAAAAGACATCTCCCTATACATGCGAGGAAAACATGATCTTGACTCTTGGTTATCCATAATAAGAGCTAGGTGTGCTAGATCAGAGTTTAACCTGACAGAATACGAAGATGAGACAAAACATGAATTAATAATTCAGCATGATATGGGCGAAAATTGGTCATTATATTTTAAAACATATTTTCAAAACATCTTTCATGATCTTGGTGTAAAGTCAGAATTCGATTACACCGACAATACATTGGTTATAAAAATAGAAAAGGGTAAGACATCATCATGGCATAGATAGTGCCTTTGATTGATCATATAGAAATTCCATAAATATGATGCACTAAAATTAGTGCATATCCCTGCAAGACTTTTTCTAGTTTCCTTGACACTACACAACATGTTACAAAAAAGAGATGTGCAAAATCATGCTTAGGTCATTATTTGATTTAGGAGTAGACAGGATTATCATGATAAATGAATATAGAAAGGCCGAAGAAGTGCTATCAAGGAGTACAATAAACATGCCTAACCAAAGACAAGAAATCCTTCACATGAGTTTCAGGTTGCATCATTCTTTGCTTCAGGATTTTGATGAAGAGTATGGAAAGGTAAACTATTTTGTTATAGAAAGGGAGAATGCCAAGATAATTTCAGTGCCATTCCAGTCATGCAAATTATTTTCCATTATGAAAAAGGGAATAGATCACATGCAAGTCATTAAGAAGATTCAGCAGATAGCGAATCTAAAGCATGAGTATTTCTCCAGAGACGCACTAGAGATGGTAGCAAGTGCCAAGTAAAAGCATTAAAAGAATACTGGTTCCTCTGAACGGTCCCAAGTATTCAATGGAGGGTCTACATGAGGCAATCATATTTGCAAAACAGATTGGTGCAAAAATCACTGGCTTGTGTGTGATCCCGTTAACTCCTCCTGTTGCCATGCCAGGATTGCATGCTCCCTTTGAATCATACATGATTGACGAGGCGGCAAAGTTTATGGCAGAGGCAACAAAGATAGCATCTCGCAACGGAGTAAACTTTCAAGGCAAACTGATCTATGGAGAGGCTTCCACAGAGATAGCAAAATTTAGCAATGATAAAAAATTCGATCTTGTTGTTATAGGTTCAAGTGGAAGAAGTGAACTAAGAGATCTGCTTCTTGGCAGCATATCAAATACAATTATTCACAGATCACAAGTACCTGTATTGGTTATAAAGTAGCATCAAGTGATTGGAGTTTTCCAAAAATCAGCATATGGTCCAAATCTCTAGTAATTAGGCAATACTTTTCATTTAATACGACGTTCTGACTCATAAATTTGGTAATCGTTTGCACTCATGTCTCTTGTATGCATCAAACCATCCTCATTGAATTCCCAGTGTTCATTGCCGTGTGTTCTCATCCACTGACCTGTATCCGCATCTTTCCATTCATACTCAAATCTAACAGAGATTCTGTTTCCCGTAAATGCCCACAATTCTTTCATTAGCTTGTAATTTAGCTCTTTTGACCACTTTCTTTTCAAAAATTGTTTTATTGCATCATGTCCACTGAAAAACTCTGTCCGGTTTCTCCATTTTGAATCCACGGAGTAACCTTTTACTACTACTTCAGGATCTAGGGTATTCCAAGCATCTTGAGCTGCTTTGACTTTGGCACGTGCTGTTTCTTCAGTGAAGGGAGGCTTGATTGTTGTCATTTTATTTTTATCCCATCTTCAGTCTGAGATGTAGTGTCCATCATACCTACGAATATTTTGACTCAGAATTTCTCTCAAGTTGTTGCCCCTATTTTTTGTTCATCTTTTGTCAAGATGCTAGGGTCATTGATTTTCTTGCGAGAGTAAATTAATTGTTTTATGTATTCCACATTTTCTTTTCTGGTCACCATCATTACTGCGTTTATCACGCCATCATCAAGATAAAACTTGGTAAAGCCACCGTTTTCTATAGGGTTTCCTTTTGTTACCACATTATTATATTTGCTCATGTCCCCGTATGCCTCTATTCTTACGTCAAACATGAACGAAAAGAAGTATGGTAATTCTTCAAACTGTTTGGATTTGCCAGTCATATTTTCGCCAGCTAATCTGCCTTGTTTTACTGCCAGATCATAATGCTCCAATCTCATGTATCGTCTAAAGACAGGACTATAGAATCTGGCCACATCACTTGCTGCATAGATATCCGGGTTGGATGTCTGCAGATACTGGTTTACCACTATGCCATTATCCACCTCAAGACCAGCATCCTTGGCAAGATCTGTGCTTGGAATTATCCCAATACCAATGACTAGAAAATCAGCTGGTATAATTTGACCTGACTGCAATTTTACTCCTGAGGTCTTTCCTTTCTTGCCTACTATCTCTGTTGGAGTAGTGTTTGTCATTATTTTGACGCCTTTTCTTGCAAAGTAATCGTCAAGCCATCTTGCTGTGTCTTGATCAAATACCCTTCCCAATATTTTTGGTCCAAGCTCTATAATGGTAGAAGAAATGTTTTTCTTTGTAAAAGAAGACGCCAATTCACATCCGATAAAACCTCCTCCAATTATTACAACATTTTTTGATTCTTGCATTACCTTTATGATTTCATCCGCATCATCGATTGTCCTAAGATAGAAGACTCCTTTCAAGTCAGATCCTGGGATAGAAAGTCGTCTTGCCTGTCCTCCTGTCGCAAGTAAAAGTTTTTTGTACTTGATTTTTATGTCGTTCCCGATGTATACATCATGATTTTCCGGATCAAGTTTGGTAGCTTTGCTACCTACAAGTAATTCTATTTTTTGATCCGCATAGAAATTAGGTTGTTTAACATATAGTACTTCACTTTTCATTTTCCCCATAAGATAATTCTTTGAGAGAGGAACTCGATCATAGGGAAGATGGTTTTCATTGGATACCAACAATATACTTCCATCGGGGTCATTCTCCCTTATCGCTTGAGCTGCATGACTGCCTGCCAAACCTCCTCCGATTATGACATAGTCTGAATTTTTCATTCCAGATGATATTGGTTCAAATCTACATAAGCATGATGTGATAACTGCATTAATTTTCATGCAGTACAGTGCAAGCCCTTTTCTACTCAAGATTACAATTAACCAGTAGGATGTCAACAACATGATCAATAAAAATATCAAAAGAATCCTAGTACCTTTAGATGGCTCAAAGAATTCCTTTAAAGGTCTTGACGAGGCAATATATCTGGCTCAACATTTCAATTCTGCCATAACTGCACTATGTGTAATTTCATCATATCCACCTCTACCATTGATGGGTAGGCA
This sequence comes from Nitrosotalea sp., assembly GCA_028580875.1. Lineage (GTDB taxonomy): Archaea > Thermoproteota > Nitrososphaeria > Nitrososphaerales > Nitrosopumilaceae > Nitrosotalea. The sequence continues at coordinate 5,172 of JAJSDS010000068.1, read as the reverse complement.
GATTCCTTATGAAAAGCACATCTTAGAACAAGTTAAAAGGTTCATGTCAAACGCAAAAAAAACATGCGTAGACAATAAGGTGAAATTCAATGAAAAAATAATCAAGGGCATTGCGACACTAGATATTGCAGAATTTGCCTCTGACAATAAATTTGATCTGATAGTAATGAGTTCCAGGGGAATGAGTACAGTCAAGGAATTGTTTCTTGGCAGTGTATCAAATGCTGTAGTCCACAAGTCCAAGATACCAGTTCTAATTGTCAAATAGTACTAAATAGACACGTTACAATCAAGACAATAACTACTCCCAATTATCAAGCAATTTCAAACAATAATTACAAACGGGATATCCATTATCATCATCATATTCTGTCTTACATCGTTTGCAAATTTTCTTTAATTTTCCTATTTGACTGATTTTCTCATCCATATGTCATCTTGGTCTATTTTTATTTCATATGTGGAGACTGGTGATTCGGCAGGGGGAGACTTTACTTCCCCAGTTCTTACATCAAATCTGGCACCATGCCATGGACATTCAACCTCAAACTCATTCAAAGTCCCCTCAGCAAGAGGCCCCCCTTCATGCGTACAAACATTGTTTATGGCATAGAATTTTCCACCTACGTTAACAATGCACACTGTTTCACCTTCAAATTCTACTGTCTTCATTTGTCCTGGTAGAACATCATTGACTTTCAAAGTTTTTTTAAAATCTCGAGTCATTGAATTATGCTGTATTTATAACTAAAAAAGATAGTGCGATAAATGCATGAATTTTCATGCATTTAAAACATGCTCGCTAAATATTACCAGAATCATGATCAACCATGAACAAGGTCTTCAAATGTGCAGATATGGGTTTCAAGTGTGAATGGGTTGGAACTGCAAAGACTGAAGATGAACTCATGATATTGATAAAAAATCACGCAGCCAAATGCCACGATCTAAAAGTGATAACCAAAGATATTGCAATCAAGGTCAAGTCTGTAATCAGAGATCAATGAATATGACTTCATCAAATAAGTGATTACGATGATCAAAATAAAAAGGATTTATGAAAAATATTCACCAGATGACGGTTTCAGGATTTTAATTGATAGATTATGGCCACGTGGAGTTTCAAAAGATGTCGCACACGTAGATTTATGGTTTAGGGAAATAGCACCTACTGATCATTTAAGAAAATGGTTTTCACATGATCCAAAAAAATGGGAGGCCTTCAAGAAAAAATACATCAAAGAATTAAAGGAGAATAAACCATCATTAGATAAAATCAAAGATCTGAAAAAAGAACATAGAAACATTACATTGATTTTTTCCGCAAAGGATGAGCAACACAACAACGCCGTTGTCCTGTCAGAATTTTTACACACATTGTGACGACCATGTCAGAAAATGATGATTCACAAATACAAAACAAAAGGAGCAGATGTCCAAAATGCAGAGGTTTCAATACATTGACTGTAGGAGAAGGAAAGGATCGATCATTCTATTGTTTAGATTGCAATTATGCGGAGGGAGTAGGAACTGGACAATCAAAATAATACGCTCTCAAAATCCAAATCTTCACGAATAATTACAAATCAAGTCAAGTCCATAATTGACGAAATTGAATTATTGATATCAAAGAGAAAAAATACTGAAGCAGATTTTGAGCAATTGCGAAAAAAACTTTTGAAAGGAAAGAAAACCAACGTGATTGATTCATCAAATTGGGAAGATTGGAAGATGTTAAGTCTTGAATACGATGAAATAAAACAAATAATTAATGAAATAGACGAAAAATGGTTGCTTTTAAAACAGATTCAGACTAGTCGCAGGAAAAAACACGGACTTTAGATTGGAACTAGTAATTTGATAAGATATAAGTTTTCAAAAAACATGCGAGTTCTGTTTGTTGGGATAAATCCATCTCCTGGCACGTATACTCGTGGAGTACCCTTTTCAAACAACAAGACTTTCTGGTATCTGTTAAATAAAGCAGGATTGATCAATGAAGAATTTTCAGACTTGAGAGATGATGTAAAACTCAGGCTAATCTACAATACAAAATTTAATCCAGTATACAAATTCGGTCTAATCAACATAATAAACAGACCTACTCCCAATGTATCGTTACTGGTCAAGGGGGAGGAAAACACAGGAAGAAGAAAAATTTCAAAGATAATAAAAAAGTACAAACCAAGAGTTGTTTGTTTCATAGGAAAGATAACATATGAAAAGTATTCCCATGAAAAGAAATTTGATTTTGGCTGGCAAAATGACATTTACGATTCCAAGTCGTTTGTAATGCATTTTCCATTACATGGAAAGGCATCAGTAAGAATAATGGACCTCAAATTAATTACAAAGTAACAAATACGAGACAAATTCATCTAGTCTTGGACCATATTCCCAGATCCACACTTGAAATTTCTCAAGCCATACTTGTTCTATTCGATAACGTGAATTAGATCCTTTAGTTTTCGTCTAGACTTGGGAAGACGTTTTTGATGCGGGTATCCTATACAAAGGATGGAGGACGGTCTCAAAGTAGTATTAATTATCTGTCTTACCTTTTCTTCATCAAGCATTCCAATCCATATAGAACTCAGACCAAGAGATGATGCAGCAAGTTGTGAATAAGCAGCTGCCAATGTTGCATCTTGAAGAGAAAATTTGGCAAGAATTTCAGGCGGAAAATTTATCTTAACACGAGAAGGATCCATGCAAAAAACAAGAACGATAGGAGCATTTACGTATGGTTGGTTATTTGCTGCTTCCACCAAACGTTTCTTGATTTCTTTATTTTTTATATAAAATACTTCAAATCCTTGAAAGTTGCCTGCAGTTGGCGCTGTGTCGGCGGCAGCCAAGATTTTATCAATTTTCCACTGCTCAACAAGTCTTGACATGTCAAAATTTCTAGTCGATCTACGTGTTGCTATGATTCTGAAAAAGTCACTTTCTGAGATGATGTTTTTATTTTTATCAGCGAGTATTGAATTTAGAAGGGTATTTTCCTCTTCATTGTCTATTATGATTGATGGAAAAAACTCTTTGGGGTAAATTTTGATTGGTTTTGGCTCATGAGGTATTTTTTCATATTCCAAGAGTTTCTTTCTAAGAACTGTCGTTTCCACTTCAAGCATTTTGTGTTCTTTTAGCCTAAATTGTACGGTATCTGTATTAACCCATATCATGCTAAATTGATCCTCCAGTTCCACTTTTCCAGTAGATTCTTTTGACAATAATTCAGAAAGTCGCTCCAATTCATCTCCGCTGATGACTATGACATCCTGATCATCTTCATCCACTCCTTTCCAAACCAGTCTACATCCATCCTTTGAAATGTATGCAGGTTCTACTTTGGAAAATTCCATGATTATTTATCACTCTTTGAGTTTGTACTCTGAAAATACATCAGAGCCATACCAACAATATCTAAAATAATCAAGACACCATTCATGGAAAAGCGAATCCATGCTACAAAATACCTCACCCATATCAGATTCACCCTCCAAGTTTGGAAACATTATCATGATTTCTTTTTCATTTAATATAACGGTAACTTGAACAGTATTTTTCATTTTTCTTTCAACGTCGCCTTTTGACAATCCCAGTTTCTCTATCATTTCATTGTCTATGCGTGCTATGCCTCGTCCGACATCTCTTGCGTAGGCCTCAATTACAGTAAGTTCATTTTTTTCAGCATTCATATGATTTACATGTACTGGATAACCATAGTTTAAAAAATTGACGTAGATTTCTTCTAGAGTAGAAAGAGTGGACTGAGCCAAATGTTATTTCACAGTGGATTACAAAATGGAGTCTTACAAGACCCAGCACAATACTGTCTTATTTGATTCTCTAAAACGATGATAAAATTATCAAAGGATTACTGATATTCTGACAGGGATTGAAACTAGAATGTTTTGTCACATAACTGATGAGAGGTACGCGCGTGTCAGCATGCGTGTAGGTCTTAATTGAATTAGAGTGTCTCACTTATGTTATCAGGTCCGAGAAAAAGATCTGTTAAAAAAGTCTACACAAGTTACCCACAAATCCACAAAAGAGGTTATACTATAGGCATTTTGCAGATTTGTGGATTTGTAGAAATCCCTATGTAAAATCATGAAAAACCCACAGAAACCCACACTTTACCCATTAAACCCACATTTTTTGCCATTTTCATTCACAGCTTATGCGTCCGATCAGGCTCATTTTTGTGAGCAACTATAGTTTCAAATGTGTGATTGTTTTTCCTTGAAACGATCATATGCAGTCCATATCTTTTTGATCAAATTTTTCTTTTCCTTATCTGTTAATTTCTTCCACACTTCTAATTGTGTGATTTCTTCTGCAATTTGTGGGAATTTTTTTCCTTGTGTATTATGCATGTAATCTATTTTCTCCAAAAAGTCTTGTTTGTTTTTCTTTTTTTGTGCCAAATCTTCATCATCGGACTTATCTTCTTCTGAAACTTCTGTGCCTTTCTTTGCTTTCCCGGTTTCTTCATCGACAATTTCCCAGTATAACTTGAATACGCTTTCAAAATTTTCTGTGGTATGCTTGTGATGATGATTGTTTTCTGGCACCTTGAGATAATACCAAGTGTTGTCAATATCAGTTACAATTGTCTTATCATCAGGAAGGTTTTCGACTCGGGGGTATTCTTTTGCCACTCTCGCATGTATCACACTTTCTATTTCCCATGGCCTGTCGTTTAGCATTTCTTCAGATACCCCATATTTCCTATAACAGTTGATGCGTTTTTCTTCTAGATCTTTAAAGAGACATGAAAAGTCATCTCCAAGAAGGTTCTTTGATGCCCTCTTGACCACAATATTATCAGCCTGATATCTTACACCAGAATATAGATCTTCTGGGTTTTGGTATGATCCAAAGAGCCACATGTTCCAGTGTCTCCACTCTCCAATCTTATCAAACAGTGCCCTCTTTGTATCTGAACTTTTTTGCTCACCTGAAAGTTTCTGTGATGGTGCAATTGTTTTCAGTTCCCCCAATGCTATACACAATTTGTTCCAGGATTTCTCATACTTGTTCCATTGATATTCTGGTTTTCCAATTTCTTCTTCAGTTGGCTTTTTGAAATGCTTGCTTGTCATGATGTTTGGTAATGCGTTCAGTTCAGCAGCGAGAGTTTTGAATTTATCATCACCATTA
>JAJSDS010000067.1 GCA_028580875.1 Nitrosotalea sp. | reverse complement strand
CCAAAGGTGCGCTTCAATAGATCTGGCGGAATTAATGCAGTGGCATCAGACGCATTTACCTTGCCTGATGTTATATCTACACCAGCTATGTAACTGAGCAATGTTGGTGCAATCAGTATCAGTACAAGACCTCCAATACCAGCTATCATCATTTTTGAATACTTGTTGCCCATGTTTACTTCTTCGCCGGCGGCGTGGTCTAACATGTTATCATAAAATGATGAATTATTTAAGCCAAATTTTCTTGGTGTGTTTTCACTTTAATGGTTTCTAAAAATACTGGTTCAACTTGTTCATCGACACAAACTGTAATGTTTTTTTTGCCTGGCGTTTTTGGTATGATTATAGTTTCCAATTCCCCGTTGATATCTGTAGTCAGTGCATCCAAGTAAGTTCCATCAAGATATACTTTGGATTTTTTGTTAGCGAGAACCTTTCCAGTTGGACCTACAAGTTTAACCTTGAATCTATATGGTCTTGAAAGATCTGACACTGTAATGGTCCTAATCTCATTTTCTTGCGAGTCCTCAATTAAGGAACCAGCAAGACCGAGTTTTTTACTTGAACTTGATAACTTTTTGCTCTTTGCCTTTTTCTTTTTGTTTCCAGTACCATAATGTCTCCCCATGAAAAATAAAACCATGGAGATTACCATTTGCTCTGATGAGGTAACTTTTGGTTTTGTTAGCGCCAAGAATGCTCCAATACCTTCAGGAATTACAGCAAATATGCTGTGTGAACTTGAAAATATCAAATAAGACATCATGGAGGCAAGACCCAAAATGAAAAATTGCCTCATAGAGATTCGCCCAATTATAGGAAAAGACAGTACTGGTTCGTTTAATGGACTAACATCTTCAAACCACAGGATCTCTAGGTTTCTCAATTATATCATGAAAAAAAATAAAATAAAAGGGATTGTATCATGGCGCAAACAACGATCCGGTCTTTGATGTCACCGACCCATCATCTGATATGGCTTTTACAATCATGGGTAACTGGGTTCCAGATGTAGGATTGGCTGGAATTGGAATTACTTTACCAGAATAGCTTGCTGTCTGACCAGGTATTAGAGGCAATGGAGCAAGAGTATATGGTATAGAATCTTGCACTTGGGCAGTAAGGCTGGTCAGTTTTTTGTTGCCATCGTTTTTGACATCAACGGTAAGATAGTATGTCCCATTGAAGGTCTTTGTAAATTCACTGTGAGAAATAGTGACTGATGTGCGTTGTACCAACGATTGCACTCCTCCAGTAACAGAGAATGCAACAACTCCCACGATAGCAATTACGACTCCAACAATCAATGCTATTTCCATTGATTGTGACATTGCTTTTCTTTTTTGCAGTTTATACATCAACGGTCAAATGTTAGATTGTTTTTAAACCAGAACCAATAGCCTTTGGATTTTATCTTTTTAATCACATCTTGTTGTAATGTGTGAATTATAATCATGTGATAGTTGTCCTTGTTGCAATAATCTGGTTATCATTAGCGTTCAATAATCTGACTGTCTTTGGGATTTCAACAGTAGGATTGCTATTCATTTTAGTAAAACGTACATCAAAAAAGTTTGATTGGAAAAAACTCGTTGAAAAATTTTACAAATTCTCTTTGCTGCAAAAATTAAACATACCAAATACAAAAAAACCTTCTGCCAGAATAATTCCCGTGTCAATCAACCTACCAATTTTTATCTCAAAACCAGTACTTGACATGCCAATATTTCAAAAATTACAGAAAAAACTTGGCAGTCAGATTGAAAGCGAGATTAGGATGTCAGGCAAGCCTGCAAACTCGCTTAACATGATAAAAAAGAGCATGTCATTTTCTGTCTTGCTTGTCATAATCATACTTCCAGTTGCTATTGCATTAGGGATCTTTGTAACTCCATTATTTTTTGCCCTCATTATACTACCAATGGGAATCACATTTTATCCAAGAATGGCACTCGGACTTGCCAAATCAAAACGTGAGACAGTAATCAACCACGAACTGGCATATTTTACAAAATATGCATCAATAATGCAAAGTGTAGAAAAAACGCTGTATGATTCTCTAGTTGAAGTAATAGACAATGGGCTGTTTGAGATTATAGAAACTGATGCCAAGATGGCTTATCGTAATGTCAGCATGTTTGCGATGGACATCTTTGAGGCCCTCAATGACATAGCACTGCATCACCCAAACAGGGCGTTTCAGTCATTTCTTTTGAGTTATGTAGCAACTGCACAGACAGGTGGAGATCTTACAAATCTAATTGAGAGAGAAGCTGAATCCTTCTTTGAATCCCTAAAAGAAAATCTCAAGAGATACCTGGGAACTGCAACAACCTTTGGCGAGATATTGTTGATAATACTTTTGATAATGCCTACATTTTTGATTGCAACATCATTTCTTTTACCAGGTGGATCTGTTACACTTCTTTTGCTTGTGGGTGTAGTAGGAATTCCCATGATGAGTATGGGATTGATTGTAATGATAGATTCTGCACAGCCAAGAAATTTGAACAAGATAACAATTGGAAATCTTGCCTTTGTGGTTGCTATAATAATTGCAATTGCCATGTCAGCTCTGCGCCAAGCACCATGGCTTGTAATCACATCAAGTGTGCTGGGGTTTGCATTGGCAAACATGTTTAACACAACACCGCAATTTTTGCGAATCAAAAATATTGAAAATGCATTACCTGAATTTCTCCGAGATGTAACAGAGTATAGAAAGATAGGATATGATATGACAATATCGCTATACAGACTTTATGGGACACGAAAATATAATAAATATTTTAATGAATTGTTTGGAACAATTTATTCGCAGTTAAAATCTGGCGCAACACTGTCTGGCATTTCTGGCATAGAAAACAAGTCATGGATAACTAAACTAGTGTTATTTATTTTAGGAAAACTTGCAGACACTGGAGGGGGAACACCATTGACTCTTGAACACTTGACCAGATTTGTGTCAGATGTTACCACTACAAAAAAATCAACAATGTCTGCATTACGTATGCAAATGTTGCTAGTGTACATTGGTCCAATCATCATGGTTTTTGTCTCAAAGACGTCCATCTCATTGCTAACAAAGATGAGTTCGAACTTGTCATTTTTTAGCAATTTGGGAGTAGGTGGTGCATTTGCCATAACACCAGAGTTTGTAGATGCCATCAATATAGTAATAGTGATATCATCACTAGCCATGGGATTTGTCTTTACCAAGATCAGCATGTTTACTCTCAAGGATACAAAAAATGTGGCAATTACAGCAGTTATAGTAATCATTGCCATTTTGATCTCCCCATATCTTCCGTCCATTTTTTAAATTACAGTATGCCGAAAACCTGTGTTAAAAAGAAATACAATTTTTCTTCCCATGCTAGACCCGAGCACCGTATTTTTTCTAAGACAGATCATGGCATTGACAATGTTATCAGTAGCGTCATATTTTGACATAAAGACGCGTGAAGTAGACGATAGAATCTGGCTGATTTTTGCAATCCCTGGAATTGTATTATATTTTCTAGCCCCACTGCCATCTTTTACTACAATTTTCTTTCTGGTCATAGGTGCAATAATTGGAATGACGTGGTTTCTCACACATGCATTTGGTCAGGCAGACGGGCTTGCCATAATTGCACTTGCAGTGGTATTTCCCACATTCAATGAGATGCCAGTTTCGGTACTAGTTGCACTGGCAACAACTGTATTGCTAGGATTATTTGGTACGTTGTATAATATCGCATACAATCTTGCAGACATGTTACATGGCAAGATATTTCATGGAATCAATGAAAAATTACATCGCAAGATACTTGCATTTCTTACCATGCATAGAAAAAGAAGTTACGAAAAGTTTGTTATACCATCACAGACAGGTGACAAGTTTTCATTTCATTTCAAACCAAATCCAGATGAAGAGTTTGCAGGTGATTTTACAGGTTATGTGTCATCGGCATTCCCACTTGTACCATTTATGCTAGTTGCACTTGTTTTATTTCTTGTAATATTCTAGTTAACAGATATTTTCAAGTATACTTTTTGTGATTTAAAATTCGCCCATCTGATTTTTTCTGTTCTTCTATCAGATCATCCATCTCTTTTTTTAAAATCAAAACTTGTTCTAGTTCCCTAAATATCGAATCAACTGAGACCAGTTCTGAATATAGTTTAGTCACCTGTTCATCTGTTAAATCGGTCTTCTTAGGCATTAATCCATAAGGAACTAAGATATTTTCTATAAATCTCCACATATCATCTAATGTTCGAATATCTTTTTTCATACTCTCATCATATCGAGAATGATATGCAAGTACATTTTCCACTTTCGCCAACACAACTATAACCCGTAGATTTTAATTGATAATGTTCATTTAACACATGTCCACAACTTTTGCATTTTGCTTTATCAAATCTTTCAGATAGTTCCTCTTTTTCTTCCATATGCATCTTAGTCAAATTTGACTACCCCCCCCCCAGATATTATAGTTTTTTACACATACCATAAAATTTCCAGATAATTTACAATTAACATAGACCACTTGGTCTCAATTGCCTAGACAGTACGTAGTCCGGTATCAAACGTGTAATCCTAGAACCTGAAGCGTCAGAAATTAGTTTCATTATAGCGCAGAAAATTCTTCCGTATAATGAAACTGTGAATATACCATGAAAATAATAAAGCATTCAAGATTGCCGCTTTAAAAGTACGTTACCTATTGATTTTGTGTTTAAATCAAGAAACGGATTTGGGTTAGACTCTATTATAATTCTGATATCAACTATTGCCATCATTGCCATAATGATTGGTGTAGGCAAGGTCTTCATGACTACATTAGAAAATTCCTATGTTTCACTTACAACCAGCATGCCAAAGTTCAGCACGACAGGAGATTATCCTGATACAATACACAACAAGACAGATTCACTTCTCTCAGTTTACAACATGTTACGGTCTGGGATAATTTGGGCAATTGCGGCAGTCTTGATGGTAGCTGGAATTTTATTCATGCTAGAGCAGATACAAGTTGTTCCTGCATCAACAGCATTTGGAATTATTTCAAAAGGCACATTATACTTTGTAATTTTATTTGGCTTTCCTCCAATTTGGGACCTGTATGCTAGTACAATTGAATTAGGATCAAAAGCAATAATGGATCCTGCAAATACAGGCCAGACTCCTGATTCTGTTGTCAAGGTGTTTGATGATATCAACGGAATGGGAATATCGCAAGGTAAAGTACCTCAGGTAGATAATTCTGTTCTAAACAATCTGGTACAATTATTCAACGGTTCAGATATTTTATCTACTTTCTCAGACCAGGGAAAAGCTTTGATACTTGGTGCAATTGGGTCGCTTCTTTCACTAATACTTTCATTTTTGACTTACATGTTTGCAGCAATAAGACAAGTACTAACAGCAGTATTGATTGCAGGACTGCCTGTTATTCTGATACTTTCACTTGTGCCATGGTTCCAGGGAATAACAAAAAGACTCTATGATACTTTGTTTGGCCTCTCACTTGTTCCAATATTTTCAGCACTTGTCATGGTAACAGGTGCAGCATATCTTGGTAGTATCACAACTCATCCAGTAGAGGAACAATGGTTTGCGTCTGTTGCAGTGCTTACACTATCAACATTTATTCCGACAATTTTGGTTCCCCTGCTTGGTTCCTTGTTTAGTTCCATAACATCAATGGCATCAACAGCTACAGGCTTTGGAGGAATGATGGGAATGATGGCAATTCAAGGTGGAAGAGGAATTGGAAGTGGTGCATATGGTGCTGCAATGTCGGCACAGCAAGGAGCAGCAGAGATGGGCCAGTCAATATCAGGCATTGGCATGGTAAAAGCTGCAATGGGAGGAGGATTGGCAGGTGGATTTGGAGGTATTGCACAAGGCTTGTCAAATGTTGGCTCTCATGCCCTAAGACGAGTAGGTGCAAAAGACTTGGCATATGATATGCGAGGTGCTGGCTCTCAAATTATGAAAACGTCACAAGACGTGGCACACCAGTACGGCAATTCAGTCATACAACCAGTTGTGGATAATGCCCTGACAGAAAATTCAGCAGGAGTAATGACCAGGCTTGCAACCATTCCAGTACCAGAAGAGCAAGCGGGAATACACCTACAAAATGGGACGACTTTGTTAAATCTAGCACACGATTCCATCGAGACTGGTAACTATTCAAAAATACTTGACCACCAGTACTTCAAATCTGTTCCAGTCAGGGATACACAGAGTTTTGCAAAAGCAGTCTCTGCAACAATTGTAAATCATGGGTTTGAACCTCAAAAGCTTGCAAACATATCTTACAACTTGGAGAAGATGGGTGGCCTGACTAGTGATAATGTTAAGGACTTTATTCAAAACTACAAAATACATGACACATCATTCTCTTCAGCAACTAAATCAGAGAATACCTAGAGACATTGATTATACTTTGATGTTCTTTGTCTTGATCTCATCTGCTATTTCTTTTGAGTTAATCGCTACATGTTGGTAAAGCGAACGATTGTATTTGATATAGTTCTTTGACTTCGATGCGCGTTGAACCTGCATCTCAAGTGTTCTAACAGAGAAATTATCAAAGTCTCGAAACACATCAACTATCATATCTGCTTCTTTGTCAGTCATGGTATCATATCTCCACTTCAAGAATCCAGGCAAGTCTACAAAGTCTTTGTAAGTAAGGTTCTCATGATCTATCAGTAACAAATATGGATCTACATCGGGAGTTCCAATTTTTGCGTTCTTGATGTACTCATTAAGATAAGATACTCTTTCAGGTTTGAGGAATTTTTCTATATCTTTCTGATTCTTTTGGAACCAGAGTGCCTCTGAAAGTGAATGTGCATTCTGATCAAATTTGTCATCATGGTTTTCAATATTTTTTATATCTGATATGAAATCAGGTGGAGTGTTTCTAGCATACTCTTGATTTACCTGAGAGATATCATGCTCGACTTGATTGGCAGGATTCACTTTAAACTCAACTGACTTGCGACCGTCTGAAGTGCGAATCACTACAAGCAACTTGTCTTTCTTTACTGCCTCAAAACTTGCCAGATAATCAAAATTGGTCTCAAACTTGACACCCTCTCCCTTTTTTTCAAACATGATTCCATTGTTTAGTAGATACAGTATGCCTTTGCCTGTTTTTTGCATCTCGGCATCGTAAAACTTGATTATTTTAACGCCTGCAGGAAGGGAGATCATGATACCAATACGCTCCTTTGGGAAAGATGTCTCTTTTTGGTCTGGGATGTCATATGGTTCGCTATTCTATATACCAGGACGTAATATTTAAAAATATTTATAGATATGTTGCAGTAAATAGATACTGTACTAAAAGATATGACAAAAAAATACTTGTTAACAGTAACAGATGAGATGGGGGCAAAGCTGGAAAAAGAGATGAAAAGACGTATGATAGAAACAGTTCCTGAAACTGTAAGAGCTATACTGTCAGAGTATCTCACAGACAAGAAATGATTGTATAATAAATAAACAAGTAAACGTGATTTAATATTTGGAAATAATTTACGTGCTAAACTGGTAATGACATCAAAACTCGAAGAGATCACAAGTTTGTAAAAAGAAAACGTCGTTAGACAGTCTAAATAATTTAAAAGAAAAAAGAAAGTCAGCTATAAAAGATATGGGCAACAAGCAAACTATGAAGTACATATTTTTGATGCAGTTTTTTATTAAATATTTTTTCTGATTACAATAACATTTTGTATTACAGAGACATCAAGTCTTTCACCCTTTTTTAATCTGAGTTGTTCTACAATTTGTACGGGTATTGTAATACGATACTTATAGTAATTATTACCATTGTTGACTCGCGACCTTTGTTTTTGTAGAATGATTTCCAACACAAAAGATAGTCCTGTTGGATTTAAGGAAATAATTGGGATGGGCACCGTGTCACATACTGAAAGTATTGTAACAGGTTTTCTCATACCTGAGACTTGCCCATCCATTTTGCATTTATTTTTGTCCTCAGATCATATTGTGTTCCATCTCTTCTCAAAAATGCATGTGTAGCTTTGAATCCACATCAGTGCAAGTCTGGCAAAAAAATACGATGGGTTCTCGGCATACTACACATCTCGTGCATGGAATCTGATCTGATCCGCATGACCTGCAAGAATCTAGTCTCAACGTATCAGACCAACTTTGCGTGCATCAGACTCTTCCAGTACAATATAGTCATCATACTTGAAGTTCCTGCCTGACTTTTTGCCCTTTCCGGCTATGAATATTTTCTTGCCTGCGAGTGGTGCAAGATTTGGCATGGCAGTGCGCAACACAGATTTTGCCAAAGTTAGAGTGCGCTCTTCATTTGCATACTCTTTTTGGCTTGTCTTTGTTTTTTCCCTGCCCATCTCCTCATAGATCTCTTCTATGGTCTCTATTCCCTGGAGGATCCTGACATCTACAACATCTACGTCTGACTTCATGTTGCCTGTCTTTGCAATATGCCTAATCTCACCCAAGCATTCTATGATGCCAACAAAATCCAAGGTAGGATTCCAGAATTTTAATGCAGGTCTTGGCTCGAACTGCGTTATCTTTTCCATGTCAAAATTGTACATGCCAAAGAAGAGACGTTTGTTTTTAAGGTCTAGATATTTTCTTGAATTAATCTTCTAGACTTTATGCTATGATTTCCTCGTTTGTCTGTTCATGTGTCTCAATGATCAAGGTGATTACCTTTTGGACCTTGGACAGTACCCTCATGCATATTCTTCCTACTGCTTCAGGAGATTTTTCTTCTGCATATGACGCGATATAGTTCCAGGAAAAAGTTGTCGCGTCATATCCGTACAGCTTGGCCAAGACACATGCCGATAGTTGTGCTACTGTTTCCTGTTCTGGATCCTGCACCGGCTTTAGGTTCTCAAATGTGGAATGGGCCTTGTGTGCAAGTTCATGG
>JAJSDS010000066.1:2425-9166 GCA_028580875.1 Nitrosotalea sp. | reverse complement strand
ACTGCAGTAGAAACTGCCGATGTGACAAAAGACCAAGCAATTGGCTCCGCACAGACTGCATACGTAACTGCAGAGGTGACTGCCCATGTTGCACTTGACAATGCATACACCACAAACAGCAAGGCTTGGAACACTGCACTACAATCCTACTGGCAATCTTTAGCTCCGTTGACACAAACACGAGATAGTGCAATTGCAACTGCTAATGCAAATCACGTATCTTCAGTTGGTTCGGCTGATGCTGCAAGAGACCAGGCAATTGATCAAGCATATGCCACAATGTATGGTTCTATCTCGGCTGCTTATTCCTAAGCCGATAGACCACCTTCATTTTTATTTTTAATTTTAGAAAACTATCTATGTGTGATAAAATTCTGTCGTATGTTGCCAATTTATAGAAATTTTCCAGTTTGTAAATAAAAAATAAAAAAGATTGGGGGTATTACCCTATTTTCCGTGAGAGTAAACTGTTGCTACGCTAAAGAAAGGACAGTTTACAATAAACCCTGCAGGCATTGTGTCAGTCATGGTGCTTTTGGTTGTAATGTCCTGTACATTTTCAAGTACGGTTGCCATTGAAGGATCCTTCCAGGTTATTACCTGAATTCTCCACATTGGGGAATAATATTGGTCTCCTTGCTTGCTGCTGCCTACTCCTGACTGGAACCCAAGAGGCCCGCTGCCTGTTATGCCATTTGAAAACTGGAACAGGTCTGCTGCAGCACTTGTGGATATTGTATTTTGGGTCTTGTTTGCCAAAACAATTCCTAGTGCATCTGCTGGGCCTTTCTGTGATGCATCAGTTGCGATGTAGTATATTGTGGAACCATCAGGGCCAAATCCCCTGTGAGCTACAAAAGTTACCTGCATCTTGTCTGTGTCAATGTTTAACACCTGGGCATTTCCATATGCACCTGATTCACTGATGGTATCACGAATCTTCAGGTGGCCTGCTGGAATTGTCCCTTCCTTGTCACCGCCCCACTGGACTATTGGGCAGTTGACAACTACTGTGGTTGGGGTGATTGTAATCTTGCCAGAGTCAAGTGCACTCAAAACATCATCTTCTGAGCCAAGAACTGTGGCAGTTGATGGGTCTTTCCATTCTACTAGATTTATCTTCCAAAGGGGGCTGTACTTTGATTCTCCTGGAATTGAATCTACAACGTTAGGCTGGAATCCAAGTACGCCACCACCCTTGACACCGTTCTTGAATGCATAGATGTTTGCCTGGGATGAGGCAGGAGCTTTGGCTAGTGCAGGTGCGAAGGTGACTGGAAAGTTTGTGAACTTGGCTAGCGCATCTGCTATGGTACTATCTGATGCTTCTGTTGTGATGTAATACACATCTTTTCCATCATACAATCCTTTGACTAGAGGAATGACTAGGGGCAAATTTGCATTTGATAATTTTAGAACAGAACCCAAGTCTTTTGATTCCATTGGCATCGCCTGGGACATTGACTGTCCCTTGTCTGACATCATTGATTGTCCGTGCATTGTAGCATTGACTATTTTTCCTGCTTGTGCTTGGCTGAGTTCTTGCTGCATCTTGGTATGCTCTCCTGGTCCGCAGATGTGATCTCCACATACTACAAAATTTCCACCATATGTTACAGTAAGTGGCTGGTCATTTGGCGCAGTATAGTCTCTTTTTGTAAGTGCACTTGCAGATGGAACATCTACAAATGCAGTCACTGCGGAGATTGAAAGCAATGGAAGAATCAGCAGTACTCCCAAGCTATGAATTTTACTTGTCATTATATCCACAAGATCAGAATTTTATAGATAAGACTTGTTCCAAATCTCTTCCAAATCTAGATTGTCTGAATTTTCAGACTAAAATATTGCTTGTAAAACTTGGCTCACATTTCTGAGTGTATTGCATGAGCAGCTGCACTCTCTATGTTGCCAAATTGATTGACTGCGCTTGTTATGGCACTTGTTGCCTTGCTCTGAAGTTGATGAACTATGGGATTTGATGTGACTGTGTGATATCCAGCAAGTGAGGCATTAAGAGTTCCACTTGAGCCCAAACCGATGAACACTAGGGCCACAAACACGAACGCCAGTAATTTCAATAACATATCATATTCACCATTTGCATTTTATGATGTATCTCAAGTTCGATTTATACTTCAAGTATCTTTTCTCTGTACTATCAAAGGTGATGTGAAATACAAGACAGAACAGCATGTGAAATAATACTTGTTCAAATCAATTCCCATTCATTATAATCACGTGCAAAGCCACCAGTACAATTAGCAGCACTGCAAGTATGAACTGCCCATGGGCTAGTCTTCCAAAGAACTTTAGATTCTTCTCAGATGCGTATTTTAGAACAATTCCGCTTGCCATTGAAAATGTCATTATGATTGCAAGGGACAAGGAGACATAATCTAATCCTCTGAGAAGTATGATTCCATGAGCAACTCCTGCAAAAAATCCTACTGAATTTAGCATTATGTGCAAATTTAATACTGGTTTGTAAAATGGTGTCAAACCTGAAGATGATTCGTATCCTCCAACTAGCTTTGCGATGGGCCGTTTTCTTGCTATTTTGAATGCTACAAGCAAAAGATTTGCAACAATGCCTAATCCTATTGCAAACCAACCAAGTGTTACTGCTGGATTGCTATTTTCATCGTCTTCAGCAAAAACCATGGCTGGAATAAAAAATAGCAATACAATCACTGGAATCTTTAATTTGTGGATAGAAAAAATGTGCAAAGCTTACACCAATGCCTTTGATGCAGCTCTTCTTCGGATCTTGTACACTTTCCATGATGAATATCCTACAACGGATACTATTGCAGCAATTGTTACAGCTAGTATCAAGTCTGAATTTGTAGAACTGGTTTTGTTATCATTTCCTTCGTGTTCTACCCCTGTTGCTGTGGATTGTGCTCCAACTGATTCGCTAGTTCCCTCACTTGCCTCATTTTCTGTTTCTGCAAAAACTATGGCTGGTGCACTCATGGCAAGTATAACTAATGCCATTAGGCTGTAGGAAGAAATTTTCATTATTTTATTATTGTATTATTTGTAATAAAACAAATCTACCATTTTCTGTAATGGGAATGGTAAGTAGATAATTAAATGGTAAAATTTAGGCTTTCTGCAGTGTAAAAAATTCATTTCAAAATAACTGCATGAATGATGCAAAACAACTTTACCTGCCTGTTATGATGCTGAAAAAGTAATTTCATATTATCGTATTATGATGAAACGTGTATTGAATAAGAAAATTTTGGTAATTGTAACTATAATTGTCATATTTGTTATATCTACGATGGCATATTTTCTACCTACAAGTCACAGAACAGTTAATCAAACTACCAACACAACAGGAGGCTTTAACCAGACAGCAATGTTGGAACGTGGCAACATAGCAATGGGATTCAATCAGAGTATGATCCACCATCATTTCATGTCTACCACAACTGGTGGTGAAATCATGATAATGTCAGAAAACATGAGTGACATGCAGACGATAAATGAAATAAAAAACCACGTAAAAGATATTCAATACCAATTTTCTCAGGGCAATTTTACCAAACCGTTCTATATTCATGCTCAAATTGTTCCAGGCACTGATATTATGGCAGCAAAAAAGGATCTGATCAATTATTCGATAAAAGACATTGATGGTGGCTCGGTCCTAATTTTAACCACTAATGACACTCAACTTCTCAATGCAATACAACAATTCATGAATTTTCAGTCAAGCCAACACATGGGTCATTGAATTAAGATAATCTCTCAAACACTTTTTTAAAATAATCTTAACTGAGTCCTATGCTATTGATTGCATTTCCAGAGTTTGCATCAATTATTAAAATTATTTTCTTGCCCTTGTGGTCGTACTGGGCAAACCATATTGGAACGTGTAATAGTTCTCCTTCTGACACTTCTTCTTGTGTCTCCATCTGCCTTATCAGGTGATATTTAGAGTGTACCGTCTGTGACTGGATCTGGTCTACGATATTTTTTGCCAGGTTCTTTGCCCCATCCTCGTTGATATCCCCGTTTAGGATCTTGATTGATTTTGGAATCTTTTTAGAGTCAAAATCTACCCTGTCATCAAGTGAAAATTCGTATCCATGGGGCTGGTATGCAGTCATGGACCTGACCGCAACAACCGGGCAGTTGTAGCTCTGGTTTACTGTATATGCCTTGGTTGCACTTGCTCCGCCGCCCATCATTCCACCTCCTCCCATCATGGTGCCAAACAGCATGCCGTCCATCATGCCTCCTCCAAATCCGCCTCCACGTCGTGAACCTCCACTTATTGCACCTCCCATCAATCCTGCCATGGCAGCAGTTGCAGCAATGCTTCCCACTTGGGCTGCAATGTCTGTTGCAATAAGATTTGTCTTTGCAGTCACAGGAATAATCCAGTATGGGATAAATGAAATGTCAAGCTCCTCTAGTTTAGAATTTTCTTGCAAGTGTCTGTGTAACAGTCCCTTGTCCATCATGTGGTGCAATCTTTCAGTGATTTGATCCTGGTCTGCAATTGTAACTAGAAGCATTGTATGTTTTGCAATATTTTTCCATCCCTTGTTTTCCAAACTAACACTGCTTCCACAGTATTCACATGTTACCACCATCTCACCGTATTTTGGAACAATTGGCGCATTACAGTTTGGGCACTTTACTTCCTTTACATCCTGACTAGTATCTTGTTGCGTGTTATTTGGAGCAACTGTTGCCTGCTTTGCACCGCACTTGACACAAAAGACTGCATCATCTGGAAGTTGGAGACCGCATTTTACACAAAACATTTTCTCTTACCTAACTTGATTTTATCTCATTTCCGCAATGAGAGCAAAACTTGGAATCAGCTGCAACTATTGTATTGCATTTGGGACATGTCACACCTTGGGATTTTTGTGCAACTTGCTGCTGGTTTTCACCACAGCTTGGACAAAAGTTACTAGACACTGGCATCATCATAGAACACTTGGGACACTGCTTCATTGGAGGCTGGTACATTCCTTGACCCATCTGGCCTGCCATCGCATATCCAATACCGGAGCCTGCCCCAAATCCAACTCCAAGGCCTGCCATGGAACCTGCACCGCCTGATGGATTCTTGGCAGCCTCTGTCATTGCCTGACCTGCCTGGTACTGCATGTAATTTACGCCAAGAACTGACATTTCTGATTTGGTGTTGATTGCCTTTTGCACCTCGTCTGGCAAACTAATTGTAAGTCCTGAAATCTTGTTTATCTCTAATCCATATTGGCCAAAGCTTGATGGGGTATTGGCAAGTACCATTTGCTCAATATTTTGCAAGTTTGACGCCAAGTCTGTAACCTTCATTCCGTTTTCCTTCATCTTTCCAATTGCATTGAACAACAAAAGTACCATCTGCTCTTTTAGGCGGGATTCAATTGCGTCTGATGTCTGCATTGCAAATGTTCCGACAAACTGGTTGACAAAATTCTCAGGCGAAGAAATCTTCCATCTAAATTCTCCAAATATTCTCAGGTTTACGATACCAAGTACTGGGTCTACAAACTGGTAAGGACCCTGCGAGCCAAACTTGCCATCAATGTACCTGTTCTGTAAATAATAAACTTCGGCTGCTTGTTGCACTCCTGTGAAAAATTTCAGCAGTCCTCCTACTATTGGAGCGTTAAAGTCAGTCAGTGCATATCTATTTGGCTTGTCAAAATACGTCAAGACTTTGCCGTCCCTGAAAAATACTGCAATTTCATCTTCGCGCACTACGATATTGTCATTTAGTCTTATCAGTCGTGGAACCTTCCACATTACATTGCCTTCCTTGTATTGTGATTCCCACTCTATTGTGGTGGAGCCAACTACACTTCCGCCAGAGTCTTGATCTTTTTTGCGTCCAAACATTTTATGTATAATCTCCTATCTTTACCACTTTTATCACTTTGTAACCAATATGTTTTCAACTGATTCCAGTCTCTGCTTCCAAGAGTGTTCCAGATCATCTAGCATGGAACTAATCTTGGATGTAATGTCCTGTACTGTTTTTCCTGAGGTATAGTCTGATGTAGCATTTGCGCATAATGAGAAAATCTGTTCTGCAGTATTTACAAAATTAAAATCATATTCATACAACTTGTTGAGAACCACGTCGTCAATTCTTATGTTGGGTGATATTCCTGCAGATCCCTGCTGGGAATGCTGTACGACGCCTGCTATCTGCTGTATCTGAGATATGGTATTTCCAACCAGGGTCAAGTTTGCAAAATCTCCCTTTGTAGATACTGCCTTTCTCAGATCCTCGATTTTTCCCTTGGACTCGTTTAGATTGTCTGAGACCTGCTTGCGCAATAATTGGTCTGCAGCTCTGAGGTCCTCTAGGCTACGGTATTCGCGCAGACCTGGTATCTTTAGCTGTAATTTTTTCCAGGTTCCTCTGTTTTCAACTATCTTTTCTCGTAGGTCTGGATTATTTTCAGGCATGTGCTTTACTGATCTATATTATAAAACTTAAAGATTCCGAGAACATTGTTACCTGATTCTTCAAGTGAAATTCATGATTTTTCTACATCACGTTGTGGCAATTAAAGTCATATAATACAAAGACACACACAAACCTTACACGATGAAAAAAATTATCTCATCTGTTTTGGTATCATCGCTTTTACTGTTTTCAATGGTTCCCTCATTTGCACAAACAAATTCTACCGTATCTGATTTTAAAATATTGCAGCAGCAAAAAAACCAAAACAGTCCAAACCTTTCTTATGCAGT
>JAJSDS010000066.1:0-2326 GCA_028580875.1 Nitrosotalea sp. | reverse complement strand
ACTTCCCCTAAAACTAAACAATGCATATCACGAAGTGCCAATACAATTTAACAACTATACAAGAGATGTCATGTCTGCACAAAATACAAACCAGACAAATTCAATCCTGGTGCAAATTGACAAGGATACCGGAATATTGCTAAATCTTGAAGTCTCAAATGTTGCAAGTGTAAATGGAAAAAATACTGTCAACCAACAATCATACAAACTAGTTGACACTAACAAGATCACTTTTTCAAATTATGTCACAGGCCAAGTTTTGATTCCATCATGGGTAAAGCACAATGCAAAATTTTGGTCAGATGGTTCCATCACTGATATGCAATTCATTGTCGGGATACAATATCTTATTGATGATAATATCATCAAGATGCCATCATCTGGCGCCAGCAATGCCTCAACACAGATACCTTCATGGATAAAAGATGATGCCAAGTACTGGTCTGAAGGAACAATACCTGACAGTCAATTTGCAGGAGCACTCCAGTATTTGATTTCAAACGGATTGATTCATGTCTCATCCAATAAAAATAATGCCATAAACTCTGGTCTGCCAACCGGACGTGTCATGATAGGGGACAAATCAATTACAGTTGAAATTGCAAGTACGCAAGAGAGTCAGATAAAGGGCTTGCAGTATCATACCCCACTTTCATATGACCAAGGTATGCTCTTTTCATTTGCACAGCCACAAGAGATTCCAATATGGATGAAAGACATGCAGTTTCCAATTGATATTATCTGGGTTGACAGCTCAGGAAACATTTTGCGTATAGTAAAAAATGCACCTGCGTGCACTGCAGACCCGTGCCAAGTGTACAGCCAGGACATATTCAATGCACAGTACGTCTTGGAGGTGGCCTCTGGATTTGCAGACAAGTTTGGGATAAATCTTGACTCGCACGTAAAAATCATGACTGCCCTCCCATGATACAAGACTAGATTTTTAAATTCCGTCTAAACGATTCACTTCATGCCAAATAAAATCATGATAAATCTTGACAAGGCAATATACACAGAAGGGGAATATGTAAAAATAAAATTAGATTATGAAACTCTTACACCAAAACAGACCATGCATCTTGTTATCTTTGATCCATCTGAAAAAGAAGCCTTCAGTGAAGACCAGTATCTGAATGCACAAAAAGGATCATACTCTAACGTGTTGAGATTTGATACAAAGCACTGGAAAACTCCTGGTAGATACAAAGTTGCAGCATGGGACCAAGAAGGAACAAGAAAAGAAGTCTTTTTCCAGTTCAAGACAAAAAGCGCATAGCTATTTTCTGATTGTATTTTACATCAAGAACTATGTTCACCAATCGATAAATACATGAAAACAAGGCAATGTGCATTGAAGGCCATAACAATTCTGAGTTTTATTGCAATTGTGTTTTTGGTTTCATCATTAGTCGCAAGCCAAGCAAGTGCACAACAATATCCGTCAGGCAATAGACAATTTCAGGGTACCCGAACCCCTGTAAATGGAACATACACAAATTCTGCTTTTGGTGTGACAGTTACAATTCCTGATGGATGGAGTGGATTTGAAGTAAAGCGAACATCTGGTACCACCTCCGTAATGGTTGCTCCTGGAGGTTTTCACATGCAACAAGGAGGACCTCGCTCTCCAATCGTGATGATGCTATCAATGTATCCCAGAAACACTACAACACCTGCACCGCAGTTTATTCCAAGAAATCTACCTCAAAATGAAACATGTTCCAATGATTCTAATGCCACAAAGACAATTAACGGAATCAGCCTTTCTGATGTAGTAATTGACTGTTCTGGGCAAATGCAGATGAAAATGGAGTACGATGTTGCAAAAACAGATTCTTCTTACATCTTGCTTGGATACCGCTCAAACTCTCCATCTACATTTGACTCACAAGTGACAGTCTTTGACAGCATGCTTGGCACTTTGCAGATTGCAGGACTGGGAACTCCAGCAGTGCCTGAATTTCCCGCGCCCTTCATAGGACTTGCAGTAGCAATCATGGTTGGAACTGTAGTCATATTGAGCCGTTCCAAAATAATGCCAAACAGAAGTTAATTCCATTGATCCTCAAAGTGACTTTTGTGGTCCACATGATACATCACTCATCTCTTTTCCATCGTACAGATCCTTTACTGCATTGATGTCACAGTCTGAAACAAATGGAAAATTTGTCTCAATGATATAATGCATCAGGTCTTCCTGGTCTGTTGCATGTCCAAGTCCTAACGCATGGCCGAACTCATGTCGTACTACTGCTCCAAGTCGTTCAGGTGACATTTGACCTACATTGTATATTGTAATTGATGACTTGAGTGTCTCCTGTCC
>JAJSDS010000065.1 GCA_028580875.1 Nitrosotalea sp. | reverse complement strand
GTTTTTTGTAGTATATTTCAAAGAGATTGGTGCTGCACTGATAATGATGGCAGTTTTTGTGTTTGCAGTTGCCTGGTTGATGAAGGCCAAGCCGCACAGAAAACCACAAAAATACCAAGTCAAGGTCTATGATGTGTGCGGAGAGGAAACTCAGATTGACGGAATGAGAACCGAATTTAAGACACATGACGTTGCATGGAGCTTTATGAAAGAGTACAAGAAATCTTATCCACTCTTTAACTTTGCATTGGTATCTGATCTACCAAATTCTGAGAAACTAACAATATTTCGCTATCTTTAACTAAAAAACTGTTAATATTCAAGATCCTAATGTGATGTTTTCGGTTTTTAATTATTATTTCAGAATTAATCTGAGTAATTCTACACTGGATGTACTCCGAAATAGCATATTTTTGAGCAGATCTTGTACAAATCTTTTCTATGAATAACACACATGTTGGTTTTTAGAACCATTGTCTTTCAAAGTTCAATCTTGTCTTGGCAGATGCATTCACAAAATTTCCTCTTTATGATCTATGATCGCTTGATGGCTCGTTTGACGGACTCTCGATTCTTTAGCAGATAGCATGTGGAACTGCTGGTTTTAAAGTTCACTTTTGCTATGCTACTTGTAACTAATCTAACAATCTTGGCTGGATGTGTTTCCACATCAAACCATTGCCATCCTAGGTATTGCTTGTTGGACAGGTTTTCCTCTTCTTTTTGTACTGCTAGTTGAAGTGTCTTGAGATATTCGGGCTTTTGAGAGAGTAGTTGCACTGTGTTGTTAAAGTCCTGCATGTGTACATATGTATACATATACATACACATATACCTTTTTCTCATAAACAATTAAATGCGTAAAACAGAGATTTAGCGTCAAAGACCCAATCTATGAAACACTGTTTCAATAATATCCCAGGCCATACAGGCTGACAAAAATGACTGAAAATCTGATTTTGTTCCAGATAATTGTATCATTATTTCTAGGAGGGGCCATACTTGGCTTGGTATTTGGGAATGGTAGATTTTCGCGACTTCTGATCTTCGTTCCTTCTATGGTGGGCTCGATTCTAACAATCTTGTTTTCTGTTATTGTGATTACGACCAAATCTCTGTCATGGGAGGTTCCACACGTAATTCCATTTTTTAATCTTGAAATCTTTGTTGATGGCATATCTGCATTTTTTATGTTATTGATTGGGATCGTTTCATTTGCTGTTTCTCTATACTCTATGGGCTATTCAAAAGAGTATGAAATCAAAAAAAGAATATCTCTCTTTGGTTTTCTTTTCAATATTTTTATCTTGTCCATGATTCTTGTTGTAGGATCAAACAACGGATTTTTCTTTCTAATGTTCTGGGAATTGATGTCATTGACATCGTTCTTTTTGGTCATATACGATCATGATAGGGAAGAAAATGTCAAGTCTGGGATGACATATCTTGTCATGACACACTTTGGAACTGCGCTTATTTTTGTTTCATTTTTACTTGGATATCTTCAAACAGGAAGCTTTGGTTTTGATTCTTTTAGATCCTCGTCATCTTCATTTCCACATTTAATTAAAGATCTGATATTTGTCTCAGCTTTTATTGGGTTTGGAACAAAGGCTGGAATTGTTCCATTGCATACTTGGTTGCCAAAAGCACATCCATCTGCACCAAGTAATGTTTCTGCACTAATGTCTGCAGTCATGATAAAAATGGGCATATATGGTATAATCAGAACAGTCTTTGATTTTGCAGGTTTTGGAGCCTCCCCGGATTATGCATGGTGGGGTGTACTCTTGGTCATTGCAGGGTCTGCTTCTGCATTAATTGGTATACTCTATGCAGTAGTTGAGCGTGACATCAAGCGTGCACTTGCCTTTTCAAGCATAGAAAACATTGGAATAATTCTCATCGGTCTAGGACTGTCTGTGATTTTTGCCTCTTACAATCTTCACGCATTATCTGTCTTGGCTCTTGTGGCAAGCATGTATCATACAATAAATCATGCATTCTTCAAGGGGCTGCTTTTCATGGGTGCTGGCTCTGTGGTTCATGCTACTCACACAAAGGATATGGAAAAACTCGGAGGGCTAATCAAACAAATGCCTTGGACATCCCTGCTATTTTTAATTGGTGCAGTCTCCATTTCGGGATTGCCACCATTCAATGGTTTTGTAAGTGAATGGCTAGGACTCCAGGCAATTCTCTCAAGTTCTCAGATACCCTCCACGATATTGCAGATCTCAATTGCATTTGCAAGTCTGCCATTTGCTTTGACAATAGGGCTTGCGGCAGCTACATTTGTTAGATTGTTTTCAATGATGTTTCTTTCAAAGACCAGAGGCACACCCCTACTACACATTAGAGAAGTGCCGTGTAACATGATTGCAGGTATGGCAATTCTTGCATCTGTCTGTATTTTATTTGGTATCGTACCATTTTTGGGAATTTCTTTACTAAGTACAGCATTTCATCTTTCATCTTCGCCTTCCAGTCCGTATGATGCAATTGCACTGAAAAACAATACCATGACAAGTTTTGCAAATCTTTCAATGCCTGTTGTGGCAATAATGTTGTCTGCTGTAGCACTTGGCATCCTTGGTTTTATTCGTGTAGTAGGTGGAAAAACGACAAAGACAATTTATGGTACATGGGATTGTGGATTTGGAAAACTAAATGAGCGGATGGAATACACCGCTACGTCTATCTCACAACCGATACGTGTTGTATTCAAATCTCTTTTCAAGCCACATAATGAAACACACAAGGAATTTTCTATACCTACAAACTCATATCTTGTAAAAACAATGAAATTCAATTCAACTACAAAAAACATCTTTGAGGAAAATCTCTACACACCGATAATATCTTCAACTCTTTTCCTGCTTGACAAGGTGCGCAAGATTCAGACTGGAAAAATAAACTCGTATCTGTTATACATCATGATTACTATAATTTTGCTTTTGATATTTGTGAGGTTTAGTCATGTCTAGTTTTCTTGAAATCATACTTGGCATAATTCAGGCTCTGATATTGATGGCACTTTCACCATTAATGACTGGAATTATGAGAAAGACAAAGGCAAAGACGCAGAAAAGAATGGGCGCTAGTATATTTCAGCCATATTATGACATGGTAAAACTCATGCGAAAAGATGAGGTGGTATCTGACCAGAGTTCGTGGATCTTCAGGTGTACACCTTGGGTAAACTTTGCTGCAATAGGAACTGCGGCATTTTTCATACCTGTGTTTCTCTCATATTCTCCGTTTGGGCTTGTAGGTGACTTGCTTCTAGTGGTTGGTTTGTTTGGGCTTGCTAGGTTCTTTACTATGCTTGCAGGGCTTGATACCTCTAGTACATTTGGAGGGATTGGAAGCAGCAGAGAAATGATGGTCTCATCACTTTTGGAACCTGCTCTTTTTCTTGCAATATTTGTTGTAGCACTTACCTATGGGGGGACAAATCTGAGTACACTTGTAGAGGGTGCATCAAACTCATCTTTGCTTCCACATCCGCAATTGATCTTTGCTGCAATTGCCATGTTTGTTGTCATACTGGGAGAAACAGGTCGTTTGCCATTTGGAAATCATGCAACACATCTTGAGCTTACAATGATGCATGAAGCAATGGTTTTAGAATATTCTGGCAAAAGTTTGGCGTTAATAGATTGGTCCCAGTCAATAAAACAGATCATACTGTTTTCATTAATTGTAAATATTTTTACCCCGTGGGGAATTTCATCATCAGTCTCTGCAGCTTCACTTGGTCTTGGACTTGTAATGTTTATCATAAAGATTTCAGTATTTGCTATTTTTGTTGCCTTTTTAGAATCATCTATTGCAAAATGGCGATTATTTAGAATTCCTGATTTGATTACTGTGGCAATTGCAAGTTCGTTGGTAGGATTGGTACTTTACTACATCTAGTGATAATCATGGAAACAATACAACTTGATGTTTTGACAATCTCTGGAGCAATACTGTTGATTGCTACCTTTGGAGTTATTGCAAGACGCGGTTTTGTGGATTGGCTCAATGCATACAGGCTTCAATCTATTGTCCTTGCAGCCGTTACTGCTGTCATTGGATATGTCACTGGAATTTGGGAGATTTACATTGCAGCTGCACTTACACTTGTGATAAAATCATTGGTAATTCCAAAAGTTTTGACACGTGTAACAAAAAGTCTTGAAATTGAATCAAAAACTGATGCTAATCCATATCTGAGCCTTCGTACGTCCATCATTGTCTCAGCATTTCTTGTTGCCATGTCTTACTTTCTCAGTCAACAGATTCCTTTCAAATCAGATCCTGTGGTAAGCGTATTTTTGCCTGTCTCTATGGCTCAGTTCTTCTTGGGTCTTTTTGCACTGGTAAACAGGAGAACTGCCTTGAGTCAAGTTGTGGGCCTTTTGGTAATAGAAAACGGCCTTTTCTTGTTCACTCTAGTTCTAACGCATGGAGTTTCTCTGATAATTGAGGTCGGCATATTTGCAGACATATTGGTTGGAATAGTGATATCATCAATTCTTCTCTTTAGGATGAGCAGAACATTTGATAGCCTTGATGTGGACAGGTTAGAAAACCTGAGGGATGACTAGTGGACTCACTCTTGGCAAACCTTACAATTGTATTTCTTCTTCTAACTCCGTTAATTGGAGGAATTCTTGTAACAGTTTTTAGAAAAAAAAGAATAATCGAAATTGTAACCATCTGTTCGGCATCTCTTATACTGATCCAAGTATTTTTTATTTTATTTACGATAATTAATGAAAAAACACTTTCTGCATTTGGAAATGCTTTCTATATTGATTCTTTTGGAGCAGTAATTTTACTTCCAATATCTATAGTGGGATTTGTTTCTGTGTTGTATTCAAAAAATTACATGGGAAGACAATATGACATTGGATTGGTAGATGACAAACACATCGTTCGATATTATCAAGGCCTGAGTATCTTTTTGCTGTCCATGCTAGTTGTTCCAATCACAAATAATTTGGGAGTGATGTGGGTTACTGTGGAAGCAACAACGCTAGTTTCAGTTCTTTTGATTATGTTGTACTTTAAAGAAAATGCCATAGAGGCAGCATGGAAATATTTGATAATTGCAACAGTAGGATTGTCGTTTGCTCTAATAGGAACTGTGTTTTTTTACTATGCAAACATCAATGCAGGAAGTTCTGAGGATGCAATGAACTGGACAGGCATGGTGCACAATTCAAAATTATTTGATCCTAATCTAGTAAAGATTGCATTTGTCTTTATTCTTGTGGGATATGGAACAAAGGCAGGCCTTGCTCCGATGCACACTTGGCTGCCAGATGCGCACAGTGAGGCACCAACTCCTGTAAGTGCGCTCTTGTCTGGGGTTCTCTTGAACTGCGCCCTTTATGGAATAATTCGGTTTCATATAGTAAGCAGCGGCACATTGGGGTCTGCATTTTCAAGTCAACTGCTGATAATACTTGCAGTCGTATCAATAGGCATAGCTGCTGCCTCGATTTACTTCCAAAAGGACATGAAAAGGATGTTGGCATATTCCAGTGTGGAACACATGGGCATTGTATCACTTGGAATCGGATTTGGCGGTATATTTGGAATCTATGGGGCAATACTGCAGATAATCAACCATGCTATAGCAAAACCATTGATGTTCTTTGCAAGCGGTACAATCAGCCAAAAATATGAAACAAAAGTAATGTCAAAAATCAAGGGAATAATAAAAGTAATGCCAATTACTGGAGCACTGTTTCTGATTGGAGGGTTTGCATTGGTGGGAATGCCACCGTTCAATATTTTTCTAAGTGAATTCCTTGTACTCAGTTCAGGTTTTCAGAGTGGGCAATTTCTTGTAACGATGATTGTGATAGCATTTCTTGTAATAACATTTGCCGTATTTTTACGACATTTGATAAAAATGACCTTTGGAAATCCTGTATTGGAAATGAAAAAAGATGACCTGGGAAAACTAGCAATAGCTCCCATGATAATATTGGCATCACTAGTTGTAATATTTGGTTTCTACATTCCTGAACAATTGCAAACCTTGGTTCACAATGCATCATCTATAATTAGTGGAGGCGGTGCTACATGAATCCGTTAACTCTTGAGAATCATATAGGTGAAATACTGTCTAGTTTTTCAAACCAAATAAAAAAAATTGATCAGAAAAATAACGAGATATACATTCATCTAAAAGATGTAAATGATACACAAATAATTTGT
This sequence comes from Nitrosotalea sp., assembly GCA_028580875.1. GTDB lineage: Archaea > Thermoproteota > Nitrososphaeria > Nitrososphaerales > Nitrosopumilaceae > Nitrosotalea. Next base: position 3,024 of record JAJSDS010000065.1, on the reverse strand, counting down.
AATCATGTTTATGAAAATCTGGACACAAGACTGGCAACAATAATCTGTACTGATGAACAAAAAAATGCCAATGGTTTTGTAATTAGATATGTCTTTGAAAAATTAAATGCAGACATTTTTATTTTTATTATAATCTCATTAGGAAAAAGCAACTGTTTTCCAAGCATTGTTTCACGCGTGCCTGCAGCCGTCCCATATGAGCGTGAAATAAAGGACATGTTTGGACTTGATCCTGTTGGCAATCCTGACTTGCGGCCGCTAGTTTTGCACGAACACTGGCCAAATGACATGTTTCCCTTGAGAAAAGAGTTTGATCTCAAGAAAAAGGCAATACGACAAGAGCGAGAATATCCATTTTTGCAAGTGGAAGGTGATGGGATTTGCGAAATCCCTGTTGGCCCAGTGCATGCTGGAATAATAGAACCAGGTCACTTTAGATTCAGCGTTTTAGGTGAAAACATCATCAATCTTGAGACTCGTCTTTTCTATACTCACAAGGGAATTGAAAAACTTGCGGAGTCTATGAAACTTGATGAAGCATTGTTGTTGTCTGAAAGAATTTCCGGTGACGAGTCTGTTGCAAACTCGACTGCATATTGTCAGGCAATAGAAAAAATTTCACAAATATCTATTCCAAATAACGCAAAAAAGATAAGAACAATTTTTGGTGAACTGGAGCGAGCTTACAATCACATTGGAACATTGGGTGGAATTTCTACTGACGCAGGATTTGCTTTTGGTGCCGCAAGATTGAATATTCTAAAGGAAAGACTGATGCAACTCAACGAATCTCTCAGTGGAAGTCGTATACTTTTTGGAGTAAATAGGATAGGGGGTGTGAAATGTGGTATATCTGAGAGCAAGAAAAAATTAGTTCTTGGACGGATTGATGAAGTTTTGTCTGATTTTGATAAAATAATTGGAATGCTCAAATCAAAATCATCTTTTATGGATAGATTGAAAGATACAGGCATAATACAAAAGAAAATTGCGCATGATCTTGGTATTGTAGGGGTTGCTGCTAGATGTGTAGGGATTGATGTAGATACAAGATATGATCATCCGTATGCAAACTATGTTGTACACAATCACAGGACACCTCAACAGGTCATGCAGTCTCAGATTGAAATGGAAAAGAGATCAGGTGATGTACTAGCAAGATTTGAAGTTCGCATAAATGAAGTCCATGACTCGTTTAAAATCATGAGAGAATCACTTGATCTTGATGATGGTAATCTATTTGCAGATGTCCCTGTGGAAATAACACCATATGGTTCTGCACTTGGGTATGCTGAATCTCATAGGGGACAGACACTTCACTGGGTAATGATGGGTGAGAAAAACTCGATATTTAGATATAAAATCAGAACTGCCTCATTTTGCAACTGGAAAATAATAGAACACGCAGTACTAAATGACATTGTGCCAGATTTTCCACTAGTAAACAAAAGTCTGGATCTCTCTTATTCAGGTAATGATCTATGATGGAAAAGTCTAGGAAAATACTTGGCAATCATGTAGAAACCAGATCTCTTGACGATTTGATTACTGCCGATAATTATAGAGGCAAGGTGACATTTGTCTCCGAAACCGCAAGTGACCAACAAGATTTTGAAAATGTGTGCCCTACAAGAGCTCTATCCAAAAAAGATGACGGCACCATGGTTCTTGATGATGGTAAATGTATCATGTGTGGCTACTGTGAGCAATCTTTTCCAAAATTAATTAAACTAGAAAACAAGTGTGCAAATCCTGCCAAAGCAAAAAACCAACTAATTGAATATTCTACTTCTCTAGAACATTTACCTGACAAATCCTATGAGAAAATGGGTGTTGAACTACAAGAAAAAATTAAAAAATTATTTGGCCGCTCACTTGCAATACGTGAAATTGATGCAGGTTCATGCAATGGCTGTGAAATTGAAATTACTGCTCTTAATAATCCGATATATGATATTGAAAGATTTGGAATTCATTTTGTGTCATCGCCTAGGCATGCAGATGTATTGTTGGTAACTGGACCTGCTTCTAGGAATATGGAAACTGCCCTGCTGAGAACCTATGAAGCGACTCCTATGCCAAAAATTGTAATTGCTGCAGGTGCTTGTGCATGTAGCGGTGGTATATTTGGTGATACTTATGCAACAACTGGTGGTATTGATAAAATTGTCCCAGTTGACGTTTACATTCCTGGATGTCCGCCTAGGCCCGAAATATTGATTCAGGGATTATTACTTGCTGTTGATAGGATGATTGCACATGGAAGTTAAGGAGATTTACTGTTCAACTTGTAAGAAAAAACTAGGCACATACAATGTAAAATATTTTTCAGATGACAGGCTGAACCAAATCATTTCGTATAACCATACTCAATGTATGCGTGAAGGGCACAGTCTGATAATTTTAAGACCCTAAAATCAGGCAGTTGTTAAGTTATGTTTGATATGCTTGAAATGAGAATATGATTTAGATGAACAAAACCTAGCGAGTCTATATTCCTTAATCTAACAATATATTATACATTTGATATGATATATAGTGATGAAAAAAACTAAGCATTCTAAAGAATTTATTCAGAAAAAATTTGATGAATTAATGAAGAAACGCAAAAAAGAGGAGAATAACTAAGACCATGGCAAGTACTGTGATCTGATCTCTGATCAGACACAATTTTTTATTATCTGCTTATATGGCAGTATCCAGAAAGGCACGACTTGATTCTCACATCTGATAATTGAGTTGTAGTTTAAAAGCAAAATGCCTAGAAAAATATTTGAACCTTGACTGATGAAATTACTGAATCATCTGGAAATTATGGACATGCAGGTGACGAATGGGGTTCCAAAGATGATTCTGAAAGAATAGAATGGGAAGAGCACTATGGGAGAAGAAATAACAAGTGGGGAAAAAAGGCTGATGACGCAAGTGAGCCTGACGAATGTATTGATGTTGAGATGGGAGATAAGATTTGACTAAAAAATGTGAGATGTGTGGAAAAAAGATTGAAGTGAGCCAAAGCACACA
>JAJSDS010000064.1 GCA_028580875.1 Nitrosotalea sp. | reverse complement strand
AGACAGTTCCTTCTTTTACAATCAAGTCTGTCTTGACTAGTTCATTCATGTAGGGAACAATGGAACTTGTCGGAAGTCTGAGTTCCTTGGATAGTCCGGAATATGACAGGCCTTTGTCTGTAACGGCAAGTTTTTCCAAAATTGATTTCAATGTTGGTCCTCCCTGCGCTGTAGCAATATCTTCTGCCAATACATATTGGGCATACAACCTCAAGCTACCAACTGATGAAGAAAGCAGGTTCCCAAATACATCTGATAGTTTTTTTCCAGGTTCCCATGATTCTGCTAGCGCCATGAGATAGTATGGCTGGCCTCCCACTAGATTATAAGCTTCAGTGGCAATTTTATCGTCAGTCTTGAGGCCTTTTGCTGTAAGATATTCATTAAATAAAATTATCGAGTTTTTCACATTCATTTCTCCTACACATAGTTCTGTGAAATGTTGGAATAATGCAGACTTGCCATTTGATAAAATAGAACGAAGGAGATGGACATGGGATCCACATACAATATATGAAACGTTATTTCCTCTTTCTTGAATTATACTTCTAAATAATTCCAGGATGTTCTTCAATCCTTTATGACGATGAAGATTTATTATCTCCTGAAATTCGTCTAGGATTATTATAAATTTCATGTTATCTTTTTCTGCAAAGGCATTGGCAGTTTTGAAAACTGCAAGAAACATTGGCATATAGTTTATGTCCTTGTCTTCGAATTCTATTTTTGGTATGATGCTAAATTCTTCTGCAGACATACCTGGCATAAATTCTATTCCTATTCCCTTGATCTTTTTGGAAGAAAGCGCTTCTGCTATCTTGCCAATAAAATCAAATGATTTTCCAGCTTTGGCTTTTAATTTGCCAATCTTGTCGAGTTTTTTTACATAGGCATTAAAAATTGCGCTCTGGAGATTTATCAAAAATGATTTCGGATCACCCATGAATTTTTGTACATCAAAATAAACAACAACTGTTTTATCATCCTTGGATAAAATGTCTGCAGCCTTTTTTAGAATGGATGATTTTCCTATTCTTCTATAGCCTACTACTGCTATATTGTAATTTATCTTGGATTTCATCTTGGTAACTATGCTTTTTACCTCATCTTCTCTGTCGACTAGCTCTTCTGGGGAGGCAGGTTTTCCAATCTGCATGTTAAATCATATAAGATTTCATATATATAAGAATTCTTATATTATGAGTCAATTTGGGAAATATTTGTAACAGAAAAAGAAGACCATATAGTCTTGCATTCCATCAGATTCAAACTATTGGAAATATGGATCTGAAATTACATTGTGTTAATATCTGGGTCCTCCTAGACTCCAACCAAAGTAGAGCAATATTGTACCGGAACTTATCAGATTAGGCAAATAGTGTTTTAAACTAATTCCAGAAATCTGTGTGGTCTTGGGTGGGGAGGGGGGATCAGACTTGTGATAATCCTAACCTTGCAGGACATAAAAAAAGAAATTGCGACTATCCTGATTGTTCTTAATGTTTTTTAGTCAACTGTGAAGCAGGGGTCTAATCCAAATAACTTGATTCTTCCAAAAATATGAAATCCCTGCCAAACGACTATCAACGAAGTTGAAGGAGTGCGGAGCAAAGCGGAGTTCCTCAACGGCGGGCGAGAGGCTGCCAACGGCAGCCGTCCGAAGCGAGCAAGAGGGAAGACGGCACGAGGTAAATCGTGCCGTTTGAACGAAGTGAGAATTATGGACTTGGAGAAAAAAGAGGGATGTAAGACGGGTAGCCCGTAGGGGTGTGTCTGCTGGGTGAATTTTTGTGGAAAGGACATAATCTTTCCTCTTGCTCTCGGTAAGTCCGTCCCGTAGGGCTGGCAGGCATGAGCAAAGCGATTGCCGTAGCCAGAGGATGAGCGAGCGAGCCGTTGTTAGACAAAAAGCGAAGTCTCAAGAGGGGTGTCACGAAGTGACGGGGTGAATTGGCGCAAAAAAAAGTTTTCGTACTTCACTATGTACAATTTTAGTTTTTAGAATTAATTTTTTGTTTGACGTTTATCTTTCAGAATCTTATTAATTTCTCTGTAGTGTGGCTCTAGTGATTTTTTGTGATACATGTCAAGCAATAACTCCAAAAATTCTGTCTGATGTATTCTAGGCGTCTTTCTTTTTTGTGCCTGAATTGTTTTTAGGAATCTATCATAAGTGGCATTTTTTATTGTGATAGTCTTGTATTCTTTTCTTGGCACTGGATATCATGTGATATATGAATTAAATAAATATTGATTAACAATTGCAAGTCTTAATTTTTTTATATTGACTAAGATTCTTACTGAACATACATACGGATCCCTTAAGTATGACCTGTCCGGTACTCGATTAGTCCAAGATGACAATAACATGGATCAATTGTTCCTCCCTGGTGCTATGTCATGGAACAATCTAAAGGCAAGTCAAGGCGAAAGTCATATTCAATTCCAGAAGATCTAGTAGAATATTTTGAAAGAGAATCACGCACACGTGATACAACTTCAAGTACATTGGTATCGCAATCTATGAGAAAGACTGCCGTATTTGATATTCCTTTATCACAAATAGGTACAGTAACATTGCCGGTTCCTTGTTTCCAAGCCATTATAGAAAGAATGAAACCTGAAGACTTGGAAGAGGTTGCACGAGAACAGGCTACACGAAATTTTGGTGTTCTACTCTCGCTATTTGGGGGAAGGCTTGATTTCTTTTCAATACTGGATAGATATTATGAAACATTTGGAAAATACTCTGGTTGGTATGCCTTCAAGCACGACCTTTCTACCAAGAATCACAGGTTGCTATTCCAGCACACCAAAGGAATCAAATGGTCAAGGTATCTTTCAGAGTATAATCGAGTTATCTTGAACAGGTTATGTGACAGGATAGACTGTCATGTAGATAATAATGTCGTAACTTTTGATATAATTCCAAAGACTCCTACCGTAGCATATAATGAATTTTGATTTTTTATTTTCTGTTGTGATTAAATTTGCAGAGTGAGTTCCATGATGATATGATTTAAGTTTTGAGGTGAACAATTCCGAATTTTTCCGAAATCTTCCCCTCAAACCTTTTTAATCATTTTTGTATTGTACCGGATATGCTTTACCATAACCGCGATATGCAGTGTGAAACACACTGTATGGCTACCAGATCGTGCGGTATGAAGACTAGACCACTTCATACACACAAAAAGCATAAAGGAGAATTGAAAAAATGAAAAAACAAAACAAAAAAACAAAAACCTTGACAGGTATTGCAAGTATACTTGGTGCATTGTTCATTGGACTTACAATATCGCCTGCTTTTGGCGCAAGTTCAACATCAAGCGGACCGTATAGTCCTTTAGATGCTAATCCCAGTTTTCAGGGAGGAGCATGTTCGGCGACTTCTACAGCATGTGCAGACGCCTTGTCATCGGCTCCAGAATATATTGAATCGTTCAATAATGTGAATCAATATAAGAACATAGCTAACGCATGGAATAACGAAAATTCAGGACATACTAGCTATGGATCAAGTCCATCGTTACTGAGCTCTGGTACAACAATCACATTTTCATCAAATATATCCTATAAAGGAGTCATTCAGGTTCCATCCAGTAGCAGTCATGCAACTTTATCATATCAAGTAGATGGTTATGATACGAATTACTATCTGGGTGGATGTAATTTTGTGGTTGCAAATTCAGCTTCAACTGAAACTGGCGGATATAATTTGAACTGTAACTATGGAAATACTGCAGGACAGGACAATTTCTATACTGGAGGTAATCCTCAAACTAGCACAGACACTGATACCATTGGCCTATTGGCAAAAGCAGATTACTGGAATAATGGTGGTTCATTCTCAATTAATTCCATGACGATCTGTGATGATGGAACATGTTAGGTGAAAAAATGAGAGTATATAGAAAATTGTATTATGTTGCAGGCTTAGTTGCAATTGCTGTCATTGTGGGTATTGTTACAACAAATAATGCGGAATCAAGTTCTATAGAAACTACAAGTGTTGTAACGAACCAAGCGCATAATATGGCATTGGGAATTACACCAGAAGTATCTGCACAACAGTTTAACAGTATTGGTATTGATTACTATGCTGTAGCACCACAACATATTATTCTGAAAGCTGGTCAGAACACTGTACTACCCGTAGGCATATTTGCACCACTTGGCAAAGATCTACATCTGAACATAACTGTAAAACTCCACACTACAACAAAAGTACCTAGTTCAAGGATTCTATCATCTGGATCTAATAGTAGGGTAATACAGTTACCGTACAGCATTAATCCAGTGGTATCTAGTGTGTTGGGACTAACATCAACATTTGATAAAACATCTGTGGATCTTCCAAGTACAACGTCATCTGGTATATCTCAACGAGCAAGTGTCAACATGGCAATTTCAACGTCACAAAATGTTCAACCTGGAACATACGTACTTGAAATAGGGTTACACGAGCCTAGCGGTAATGGTTCATTCAGAAATGTCTATCTGGATATCCAATAAACCCCCTTCTTTTTTATCATTAATACTTGAAATGACATAGTATACGTCATACGAAAATTTTAGTGATGTAAGTTGAATTATGTTATATCGTAAAAATTTATTTAATTTCATTCAATTTAGAAAGAATACTTAGTATATATAATTGAAAATATTTACTAGATCAAAAGAATAGGGACTTTTTTCTTGTATTGCATTAGAAAAATGTATTAATTGATAATGAATAATAATCATTAGTTCTTAATGCTGAATAAACTACGAGAAAAACTACAATTCCAACTTCAGCAAATTGGTAAAAAGTTTACCGCTACGGGACTATCTGCAAATTTTTGGACAACGATTGGACTTTGTTTTGGATTTTCATCTGCAATAATTTATGCTGTTCATCTTGAATATTCCTTTATCTTGGGAGGAGTTCTGTTGCTTGTTTCTGGATTTTTCGACATTGTTGATGGTCAAGTGGCACGGATCACTGGACAGACATCTAAAAAAGGTGCATTTCTTGATTCTGTTTTTGATAAGATTGTAGAAGTTGCAATATTTCTTGGAATTTTAATTGGTGGATATTCACAAGGTTATCTTGTCCTATTGGCAATAGGACTGTCTCTACTTGTAAGCTATACACGAGCAAGGGCTGAATCTCTTGGAGTTCAACTTCAAGGTGTAGGGATAGGAGAACGCGCAGAGCGATTATTGATTATTGCTATAATCGGAATGGTAAGAATGGATTACGCCATTATAGCAGTTGTTATAATTACAGGAATCACATTAACTCAAAGAATAATCTATACATATCGTAACATGTGAATATGTTGCTTGTTTATGTAATCCTAGTACCGCATCAGGAAATCTTAAAGTGTAAGATCGTGTAATATTATGTTTGTCCAAAAGGGCAAATCGGTGAAACAATGGATAACGAAACCTATGAAGAAATATCGGAATTAGTGGAAGCAAGTCTCAAGAGCGGAACACTTATGCAGACTCTAAAGGAATGTGTAGGTCAAGTAACTCTTAGAAGATGGTTGTTGGAGTTGCCTAAAAGGACACAACGCAAACAGAACCTAAAGCCACTAAAAAGGAAGTAGTTACTCTCTGTGTGTGGCGAATTAGTAACCACACACATCTTCTATTTACATTTGAGATTCCATCTATCTTCTCCTTAGTCGCTTGATTTTTTCTCGTTCAATTATCTTCAATTTCTCATTCGCCTCTGTATCATTATCATAAGTATCATCTAGCAAATTTAGTAAAAATCCGATAACTTCCTCTAAACTATATTCTCTCATTTTCTCATCTTTCTGTTCTTCTTGAAGGTGTAATACCAAAGTCCCTCCAAGAATACGGGAATGCTGATACCTTCCGATCCTGCCAAAATTTCCAAATATTCCAATACCTCGCAAAGTCAAAACCTTTACAGGCTGTATACCTATACTATACTCCGCTCTAAATATTGGACTTTTCTCTGTTAGATGTTCTCCATCCTTTCTTCTTTCATCTAAATATTCATCTAACACCTTGCTTGCCTCTTGTGTAAGAAATCCATAATATTCTTCATTAGAACCCTCGTAGAACAAAACTGATTTGCAACCATCAGACATATTGCTAAGGTGTTCTATCTTCAAGTCGGGTATTGCTCCGATCCTGCACCCTATTGATGCTAGGAAAGAAATTATTGTTCGATTTCTTTTACTCCCTGCACTAATCAGCATAGTCTTAATGTCATCATTCTGATAGGCAGAATACCCAGCCTTCTTTACCTGTGTAGGTATCATCTTTTTGATACGTTTCCAATTCAAGACTTTATCTTGCATATAAAAGAACAACCTCAAACTTGCAATAGGCAATGGTAACGTATTAGGAGACAAACCCTTACGCTTCTCCATAATATAATCTTCTATCATCTCCTGTAAGGCTGTCTCTTTCAATTGTAAAAGACCCTCTCCCGTAATATAGGTTCAACATTTACCTTACACCAACCCAAAAAGTCATTAAACCAATATCTGTAATGCTCTTTAGTAGCTTCAGACCTACAATATATCTCAAAGACTACTAAGCCCTTATCCACATACATACTACCAAAACCCGATATTAAACCCGTGTCTGTCAATTTCCTAATATTGTTTTTTAGTCAACTGCAATCCAGTAGTCTAAAAATTAATCGAGTCGACAACCAAAAAGACTTTGTAAAGTATATTTTTTGTGGTTTAAAATAATAAAATTATCGAGTTTTCTTTTTACTTTATTGTGATTGGTATCCAGAGGGTATGACTGTTACCCATCTCGGTGCCGGCAGGACTATTGATAGTGGCAAGTCCAAGTACGCCGATTTGATAATTACCTGCTTGTACATTCTGTCCTACATTAAAGGTCAAAGTCTCTTGGTCACTACCATTTGCATCCACTGTGGTCACATCATTGTTAAATGATGCAGTTAAGCCATTTGGTAAACCAGAGGCATCACCGTTAAACTTGACATGTGCAAATGCCAGATCATAATTATTGTCTACATTATTGAAAACCCGTAACTGCAAAGACAAGGGATAAGGCACATGTGACTCTATTTCGATTTTCAACGTAGCGTTTTTTCCTCTTTCAAGCACTATGGGAAATGCAGGGTTAACGAAAGTTAGTGTTTCCGTAACTATAGCATTTTTTATTGAAAGGCTAGGAGTGACGATAGCATATGTTCTCACATCAAGTTCTTTTACATGAAATGTCAAATCGAGTGGTTTACCCCCATTTGCATTTAGTATTACTTTCTCATTATTCTGATTCGGCATAATTACAACTGTTGCAATAAATCCTACTATTGTCACTCCAATTATTATTAAAAGATGCAGAGTTTTCATTTTCTAATCCTTACTCCATGAAAGAAAATCAATGACAAAATACCAATTAACAAAACCGGAGATACAGACGGAAATTCTGGGACAGAAGCACTTGACAACGGAGCCAAGACAGTGACAGAACATCTTTCCCATGGTTTACCATGGTAACCAAAAGTACCTACTCTTGTGAAGGTGTATTGAAAGAAAGGGTTTCTTTCATCCAGTATGTTGTGTGCATACCTTCCAGGTTCTGAAAAAAAACTTCTAACCTGACCTGATGGGTCTTTATAAAATATCTCGGTTTCATTCATTCCCACTTGAGTAGAATTTACAAGTGTACCATCAAAATGATTTCCAAAATATGGTGCGGCTTTTGCAAAATCTGGATCGTTGGTATTATCTGCTGTAATAGTATCACTCTTGAGACCTTCTTTGACCCACTTGATTGTGTTGTTTACTCCTATGACTACTGTAATATGTTGGATAGCAGACTGTGGAGGCCACTGTAACACAATTGTTTGTAGTGTACCATTAGAAAATTGAGTTCCATTGTTTTCCATTTGTGCATATACTTGTGAGTGAATCAAACCAAGAAAACCAATTGTCATCATTAGCGCAAAGAGATTTACAGATTTCATTTTGAGATAAAGGTACAAGTATCATTTAAAAAACTGACGTAGATTATCTCAGTAAGATCCTTTCAGAATTGAGCCTACTCGAACAAATGTTTAGTCAACTGCAATACAGTAATCTAAACATAGATCATATTTAGAATATGAGTAGAATCAAGTGTAGTTTAATCATTATTTGCATTTTAATTAACATTAACTGATGGCAACAAATCATTTAATATTCTTAGGATATGGACCCAGTTGAATAACCGATGTTATATTATGTGATTTTTCGTCTGCAACTGCGACATTGTTAAAGACGTAGTTTGGCACATATATCCTGTTAGTGATTGGATTTACAGCTACACTCCAACCCCACAAAGGATGTATCTCTTTGATTTTTGTATCAGTGTTCCCATCAATAACATATACTGTTCCATTTAATCCGTCTGCAACATAGATCTTGTTTGTAATCGGATTGACTGCCATGAGTTCTATGCCAGGGGCAAGAGAGATTGGTTGACCTACGATTTTGTTGCCAATCCCATCAATCACAGAGACTGTCCCGCCTCTATAGTTTGTAACATAGACACGATGTGTAATGGGGTTGATATCTATTCCATGAGGATCAAGTCCAACCTCTATCTCTGATATTTTTGTGTAATTGCTACCATCTAGTACAGATACAGTACTGTTTTGCCATATAGAATTTACAGGGTGAGGATTTCTATTCAATATGTAGATACGATTTGTATCTGGGTCTACAGATATTCCAAAGGGATTCATGTTGATTTGTAATTGAGATATCTTGGTATAGTTATTACCATCCATAACATACAGCATACCATTTGGGTTTACTCCGGTGATGTTTTCATATCCAATAACATAGACTAGGTTTGTTTTTTGATTTATTGCTATTTGAGAATCAATCAATGAAGGTATTTCGGCAATTTTATCATTGTTTGTACCATCGATGACCAAGATTGCATCGTTATGTTTGTTATCAGGTATGACATTTTCAGTTACGTAGATTCTGTTTGTATGTGGATTGATAGCCATCCATATTGGCATACCGTTGGTGGGTATGTCTGCAATCCTTGCGTTAGTGTTTCCATCTAGGACTGAAATGGTATGAGAGATCCTGTTTGCAACATAGATGCGATTGGTATCAGGATTTACAACTACGTAATCAGAACCATTATCAGATAATGTCAAGCCAGATTTTGATGATGCCTGTGTCATAGTTTCAGATCCTCCAAGGAATGAAATACAAGGATTATCCTCTACTGGCAAACAAAGGAAATTTCCAAGATACAACATGCCTGCAAGTACTAATCCAACAGTGATTCCCATTGAAACAAACCACCACCTAATTCTCATGAATTAAAATCTTATTTGGCAATTTAAAAGACTGGCGTAGATTCCCACTGTAAGATTGTTCCACAAACCTAATTATCATAAATCGTTTTAGTTATTTATGGAGAAATTGAAGATTGTATTA
>JAJSDS010000063.1 GCA_028580875.1 Nitrosotalea sp. | reverse complement strand
GGGTTCCACAAAAGGTCCAATTTTGGATGCAATTGAGATGCTCAACAAGGCAGGCTACAAGATTGGCTTTATTCAAATCAAGATGTTGCACCCGTTCCCAACTGCATATGTACAATCATTGCTTTCAGGAGTCAAGAAAATAATTGATATCGAGGCAAACCAATCCGGCCAAATGGGATCACTGCTAAATGAATACTTGGACAGAAAAGTTGACTATTACATATTAAAATACACAGGAAGACCAATGACTTGTAATGAACTCTTTGATTCTATCAAAAAAATTATCGACAACAAGGCAGAGAAAAAACAGGTGTTAGCATATGGTGTCTAATGTAGCAGATTACAAAACCGAGGTACACAATGACTGGTGTCCGGGCTGTGGAGATTTTGGTATAGTAAGTGCAATTCAAATGGCTCTTGCAGAAATGGAAATTCCACGACACAAGGCTGCAGTATTTTCTGGAGTGGGATGCTCTGGAAAGACATCTCATTATCTTAATGTGTACGGAGTTCACACTTTGCATGGTAGAGTATTACCGTTTGCACAGGGTGCAAAACTTGCAAACCCTGAGATGACAATAGTTGCAGTAGGCGGAGATGGTGATGGCCTTGGAATTGGAGCGGGACACTTTGTTGCAGCAGGTAGAAGAAATGTAGACATGACATATCTTATCTTTAACAATGGAGTCTATGGTCTTACTAAAGGACAAGCATCTCCTACACTCAAGCTTGGACTGAAAACAAAATCTCTTCCGGAACCAAACGTCAACCAATCTGTAAATCCAATTGCTTTAGCTATTGCAAGTGGATTTACATTTGTTGCAAGGGGTTATGCATATGATGTAAGGCAGCTCAAGGATTTGATAATTGCAGCAGTAAAACACAGGGGTCTTTCATTTCTTGATGTATTGCAACCATGTCCTACGTACAATGACATCAATACAAGAGACTGGTTCTCAGGAATGGACAACATTGATGAGATGACAAACAAACCAAGACCTAGGATATACAAGCTTGAGGATACGGGATATGATCCTGTTGTACATATTGATTCACCAGATGAGGAAAATGAAAAGCTAACACAGGCCTTGATCAAGTCTAACGAGTGGGATTCCAAGATTCCAACTGGAATATTTTACAAAAATGATATTACTGCATCCTATGATGAGAGAATGTCAGAGCGGATTCCAAACTATCTTGAAAATCCACCTGCATACCAAGAAATCTCGTCTGGTGGTAAATCTATAACTGACATATCTAAAATGCTAGATACACTCGAAGTCTAATCTTTGTTGATATCCTTAAACCTAGTCTGAAGGATTTTGTTTTCCAATAATGATATAAGTTATTAGCATGTTCTAAAAAAGAGTAGTTCTAGTTTGAATCTGGAAGAAGTAAACAAGATATTTCGAAAATCTATCATCGATGGATATTTCGAGCCAAACCTTGTAAAACTAGATTTTAAAAAATCAAATGTAAAACATCCTACCATACGAGATGACGGGCTGATGCAGACAAACCTATTGCATTTGTTTTTTGACATCAGTACAGGTTCTGATTATCCTGACGGTGATGAATGGTTCATGGCAGAATTTCTTTTTCCGTATAACGTGAAAATTCCTGACGCACTCAAAGGCCCTGATTACTTTAGCACTTTATCTGTAGGTGAAGGAAAGAACTTTTGGAGACACAGGGAACTTATCAGATACAAATATGGAAAATCCAAAAAATTAGAAGAATCACTAGATTTTGTTGAAAAAAAATACCGTGAACTGCATTCAATGCTTGAGCCTCTGGAAAAAGAGATCAAGTAATCTTCCATTCGTTTTCTATAAAACCATATGATTGATCTTGCGAGTCTGCACTGATGTTCCATCTCCCAATGATATCATCGAATTGGTATGAGACACGCGTTATTTCATTTGGAATTTTTTTTGGATCAAGATGATATGGCAATAATTCCAGCACAAAATCTATCTTGTCAATTGCTGTATCAAATGAACGCCTGTCGTCAAGATCTATTGTAAATACAATGTCTGGTTTTCCTGTAAACTTGATGTAGACACGTAAACTTTTTCCTCCTCCTCTTCGACGCTTCATCTCTTTTATGATGCCCTTTAGTTTGTCCCACCGTAATGCCCCGAATTGTTTGAAAAATGTCTCATTGAATTCTATTGGGAATCTGATGTCCATCAATGTTGTAAAATCTTCGTCCTGGGCAGCGTTAGGATCTTCTTGTACGTTGAACAAATTATGCAATAGACTAAAGAGAACCTCCATTTCCCATGGAGAAGTACCGTAAAATCTTAGTGAAAGTGGAAGTTTAGAGATGCTCATTTAGATATAATGATGAAAATTTCTAATTAAAGGTTCACTAGTGGTAAATAATTTTCTAATTGTAGTTTGCTAATTACTGGGCTCAAACCTGTGAGAATCTGAACTGGAATAGAAAATTGTTAATGGTATATTTCATGAATATGCCAATCCGATCAAATATTTTTTCAGGTAGGTTGATGAGTTAATTCAACATAACTCTGAAAAAATCAGATTTGAGTTTATCAATATCTTCTAACCTGTCAGATTCTTCTCTAATTTCTTCTATAATCGTATAGTAATCGTTTACGTATACTTCTTTCAAGACTGACTTTAGGTATTCGGGATGATCAACACATTCGTAAATCCAGGACTTGTAAAGCGATTGTAGTTTTGCCAAAACCGTATTATAATTGGCATTTCCTCGCCTCATCAATACTATCTCTATACATGTTGCAAAGGCTATCTTATTGTCTTGATCACTGGAAACCATTGGCTTCTCATGTACGGGATATGTTATCATTAAAAAGAGTTTGTGGTGTAGAACATATGTCGCCCTTTTTTGTTATTTCAAGATGAATGAACACAATTTTTTGAATTTATCGGGATAAATTAAGAAAAATGATTTGAACTCAAAAATATGTCCCATTCCCATCATTTGACACCGAAATAATCAAACTTATGTATCGTAAATTGCAGTTTTCATTTTTGGTGACATTTTTGTCTTTCATCCCTGTTGAGGCTGTTTGTTAGTTTTGATCACACTGGCAAATTAATGTCATTATAATGTGAAAATCATGATGACTCTACAATCAAAAGAATCGGATGTAAAATCAACCGATGAATGGATGGTATCTGATGAACTCAAGGAGCTAGATGCTGCTGAAAATGAACTAGTGGAAAAAGAAAGGCATTTGACTATGCTTACAAACGAATCTTTTTCAAAAATGAAGGAAATATCCAAAATTAACCGTGATCTACAAAACAGAATCAAATCTTTACAGGAACTAAGTGCGTCCTTGAACAGGAAAAATGATGAACTAAAAATAGCAAATAAAGAACTTGAGAGAAAGACAATTCATAATAATCAAGTAAGTTTGGAACTCAAAGAAAAATTAGAGCGTGTTACCCAAAAAGAAAAGGAGTTGTCAATGCAACGTGATTTTCTGGCAAAACGACTGGATGAAACAACCCAAGATCTAGTCAAGGCAGAAAAGTTTGCTATAATAGGAGAGCTTTCTGCTAGATTGGCTCACGATCTACGAAATCCGCTTTCTGTTATAAAAAATACAATGGATGTAATGGCGGATAAACAGAACATGAAAATTGATGAACGATTGAAACACATTGCAAGATTCAAGAGAGCCGTACAACGTATGTCTCATCAGATAGATGATGTATTAGATTTTGTAAAAAAAACTGAGATGGTATCACACAAGGCATCATTGCGTTCTATAATTGATAGCGCAATTAGCGTTATTCTAATTCCTCCTAATGTCAAAATATTTCTTCCACAAAATGATGTAACAGTAATATGTGATTCTAGAAAATTAGAGGCTGTCTTCTCAAATATCATGCTGAATGCAATTCAGGCTACTGATGATAATGGTGAGGTAAAGATACGGATAATCGATACCAACACCCATGTGAAAATTGAATTTGAAGATACTGGTAGTGGGATACCTTCTACTGTAATGCAGAAAATATTTGATCCTTTGTTTACCACCAAACAGACTGGAACAGGATTGGGACTTTCAATATGTAAAAATATTGTGGAACAACATGGTGGCACAATTTCAGTCAAGTCTCCACCCACAATCTTTGTTATAACACTCCCAAAGAATGTCTTGTAAAATAATACGTGACACTCTCAAATTTGAGACTTGGTGAGGATGTATCTGTAAATTTCTTATGATCAATGCTTGTAATGTTGTTAACAAATTAAAAATCACTCAAGCATGGATTGTTTGTATGTCTTATACAAGCTATCACTATTCTGTAATTTGATAATAGATTATTCATGTCAAATGAGAATCAAACACCACTTGATAATGAGCGTGTAAAAATTAGAGCTATCGTAGTAGATGACGATGCAGACGTACGGGAAATCTTTATTGAGTTACTACAAATGAATGATATCAAAGTTGTTGCAAACGGCATCAATGGTAAAGAGGCAGTCGAATTGTACAAAATGCACCATCCAGATTTTGTCTTCTTGGATTATCTCATGCCTGAATATGATGGTCTTTATGCCATAGAAAAGATAAAGGAGTTTGATCCTAGTGGAAAGATAATTTTGGTATCTGGTTCACATTTTGAAAGAAATGAATTGGGTGACACTGTAAAAGCAATTATTAAAAAACCAATTGAGATGGGCGAGATATTCAAGGCTATAAACGAGATAACTTTAACAACATGATTGTAAAATAAATTGCCTGGGTTTGTACTTGTGAGAGTCTAAATCCTGTAAGACTAGAATTAATAAAAAACTAATATCTTTACTCTTGGGAATAATCTCGTGGAAAGAGATCACTTTTGGAGACAAAACATGTGTTCCGATTGTAAAAGAGTCAAATGCAAAGAAGGATGTAATTGTGACTGTCATTGGGATAAAAATAGATAATTTCTATTTTTCATTGATTTGTTTTTTCTTATCTTCTGCCATTGCACAATCATGACACAATCTAGGCTTTAAGACTGCCAATTCCTTGTGTTTTTTGCAGCGCTTGCATATTTCTTTCAATATCTATCGACTCTATGGTAGGTGTATACCATATTTCATGTACATTTCTAAAAATATCAAATAGATCCTGATTTTCACGCATGATAGTCACACACGTTTCTTAAATTTTAGCTCAATGTTCTTATCTATATGGGTCTAGGTAAAAAGACAAAATCAAAAAAGCAAGAATCTGCTGACCGCAAGAAATGCATAACTACAACAAAGTTTTCAAAGCGACTTTTTGGAAGGTGGCATAAAAAATCCAAGTAAAAAATCAGAGAAACAAGTTTTATCTATCATGTTTCTTAATTCAAAGTATAATCTATTATTAATTCAATGAAAATATCTGTTTTATGCCATCAATGATGAACTGTATTGCAAAAGCTGCTATGATGATTGCAAATATTCTTGTTATAATCATGGAGCCCCTCTTTCCCAAGAATCTGTATATGGGTTCAACCGATCGTAAAATTACATATGTGATACCAGATACTATGATTATTGATAATCCTGTCACTAGAGGACCATATGTCTGAAATGACAACACCACGGTTGTTAGGGCGCCTGGTCCTGCAAGTAGTGGAAAGGCAAGTGGCACAATTCCTGATTCGTCTTGTAAATTCTGACTTCCAAATTTCCATTCTCCATGCGTGAGCAATTCCATTGAAACCAAGAAAAGTAGAACGCCTCCAGCAATCATGAAACTGTATATGGAAATGCCAAGGGTTGAAAGAAGTGTAGTACCAACAAATGCAAAAATAAAAAGTAAGATGGCTACTGTAATTATGGTAAGATTTGAAATTGATTTTTTTTGTTTTGTTTCCATCTTGCCTGTAAGTGCAATAATTACAGGAACACATGCAATTGGATCAATTACTACAAACAGGGTTATGACAGCCTTTGGTAGCTCAGATAAAATATTGAGAACCATGATCTATTGTATTGTATATGGCATCATTTATCTGAAATGCTTGAATTTCAGGATGTTTTTACACGGTGAACAAAACTGTCTTGAGCAGTCTTAATAGCAAGATAGGCGTATAGAAAACATGTTAACAACACAAGATGAAATAAAAATACGAAAGATGATTCGAGGAGAATTTGAGCGTGTAGGCATTAGTACAAGCACAGGACTTGATTCTAAGATTGGACGCAAAATAATAGGACAACTAAACAAACTAGTATCTTACAAGACATCTCTGTCAAACTGATCATATTTTTATATGATGTACACGTAGATAATTTAGAATCTGGCAACGAAAGATTCGGTAGTTGCAATGACTACGCCAAAAACTGCTAGTCGTTAAGTGACTATACCCTGAGACAACGGATGATATCCGCTTTCTTCTGGGTAAAAAATTGTTATTTTAAATTAAATATAATTTTGAGTCTTGACTATTCTATACTGTCATTAGATACTTGAACAGGTACAACCCACCTATTGTTGCAATTACATACACCATTGGCTTCCATGCAAGTACTGGAAAACTTGGTGTTGCAAGCTTGACTTTATAATTGTCAATAACTGTATTGACATACTTTCGTATTCTCTCGTTCCAGATCTTGTACTCTATCTGGTGTTTTTTCAATAAAGTTTCTATTTCATAAAATACTGGGGTCCTCTGGCAAAAGAGATGCTGTAAATAGTCGCGTGAAACCTCGACTTCTGCTTGGATTGCAACAAGGCCTTTCTTCATTTCTAATAGTCGTACGTGCATCTCCCATGGTTTTTTTAGTTTAAGGGAAAGACCACTGCCAATTTGTGTTTCTTGCTTGTGTTCAAATTTTACATGAGTGAAACCTTCGTTTGAAAAGATCTTCAACATTTCTTCGACACTTTTCTTTACAACTATGGTAAGCTGTTCCACTCCTTTTGTATCCACTTTTACTTTGTCGTTTTTACCGTCTAGGAATGACATTGTTTTTGGATACTTGGTGAGAAACTCTACCATAGCTTGGCGTCCATTTTAGCTCTATTAAAACTATAGTTGCCTTAAATTCGCATTCCTAGTCCACGAACATAGACACATTGTTCGTATGAGATGGCCATCTCGTTCTCTCGTATCTTTCTATTCGTAAGTTTAGCATCCGAGTTTCTTATCAGCACGCATGGGGTTACGTCTGAACCCTCGCCCATCTTCAGATTTGCAATGGATGCAAGATCATCTGCAACTGCCTGGAAAGTTACTTTGAGAGAATTTCCATACAGGTCTCTCTCACCTCGAAGATCTGATGTGGGCTCTATTCCAGCGCATGATATTGCAACGCCTACTGTTCCAACTCTTCCTGGCATCAGTCTGCTGTCTGCAATGATTATGCCGATATGAACATTGTATTTTAGAATGAATTTTCTTCTAAGGTGCTCTGCTACAAGATATGGTTCGTTTGGATACAGCACTATGGTTCCGTTTTTTGTATTGGACTTGTCAATTCCTGCATTTGGCGCCATTATATTATCCGATGATGTTATGACAAATCCTGGAATTCCTCCAAATATGACATCTGATTCTCTTAAAATTATTTCTGCCATGTTTGGTTTCATGCGAAATCTTTTGCCAATTTTTTCAGCGTCAGAAGACGGAACCACTTTGTTATACTCTAAAACTCTGCCTTGTGAATTTGCTACATACTTGCTTGAAATAACTAGTACATCGCCATTTGATGGTATGATGTTGGAATTTTCTAGATCTGTCACAAGGCTTGAAAACAAATCAAACTCTATTTTTTTTAATGTCGATTTTATAGGCAAGACTGTGAGTGACATGTCTGGATTTAGATGATAATTACTATTAATGGTTCTCCAAACATTTTAATTTCTTGAGGGTTGATTTTTTATATTGAACATTACTGAAAAGATCCTAGCCCGTGCTTCTGGGAAAACATCAGTTTCGCCAGGTGATGTGGTCTTTGTCAATGTGGATAAAGTCATGGTTCACGATGTATCTGGACCAGGAGTAATGGCAGTATTTGAGAAACTACGAAAGACTGGAATGAAGATTGACAAAATATGGGATCCAGAGAGGGTGTGGGTTGCTGAAGATCATTTTGTACCTGCAGCAGACAAGATATCTGCACAAAATATTGTATTACTAACAAATTTTACAAAGCAGTTTGGAATTAAAAAGCACTTCAAGTATGGCATGGGCCAGTATGGCATTTGCCACACGTTATCTCATGAAGAGGCCATGGTACTTCCAGGTGAGGTCTATGTTGGAGGAGATTCTCATACAAATACTACTGGGGCACTAGGGGCATTTGCAGCAGGACTTGGACATACCGATGTTGCATATGTTTTGCTAAATGGAAAGATATGGTTCAAGGTGCCAGAGACACTATACTTTAAGCTCAACGGAAAACTTCCTGACCATGTTATGGCAAAAGACTTGATATTGAAAATAATTGGTGACATTGGAACTGATGGTGCTGCATACAAGACCATGCAGTTTGGCGGTACAGGAATATCAGAAATGTCTGTTGAAGGAAGATTGACACTAACAAACATGACAACAGAGGCAGGTGCAAAAAGCGGTATAGTGGAGCCTGATCAAAAACTACGAGACTATCTTGCAGCAAAGGGTGTTACAAAATACAATGAAGTTCATGGTGATGCAGATGCACAGTATGAAAAAATTTACGAGTATGAAGGGTCTGAAATGGAACCAATTGTGGCAAAACCATTCTCTCCTGAAAATACTGTTGTTGCACGTGACTTGTCCTCTGTTGAGCTTGACAAGTCATACATTGGTTCATGCACTGGTGCAAAACTCGAAGACCTGCGAGCTGCCGCAAAGATTCTAAAGGGAAGAACAGTAAAGATAAGAACTGAGGTATTGCCTGCCGCGATGTCGATATTTAGAAAGGCAATGGATGAAGGATTGTTGAAAATATTCATGGATGCAGGAGTGGTAGTAGGGCCTCCTACATGCGGTGCTTGCTGTGGAGCTCACATGGGTGTATTGGCAAAAGATGAAATCTGTATCAGTACAACAAATAGAAACTTTCCAGGAAGGATGGGACATGTGGAATCTCAGACATATCTTGCATCACCGCTTGTTGCTGCCGCATCTGCTGTAACAGGAAAAATTACCGACCCGAGGGACCTCAAATGAAAGGCTCTGTAATAAAATACGCACGTGACAACATTGACACTGACGTTATTTTGCCAGGTCCATATCTTAAGATTCATGATTATGCCGAACTTGCAACACACGCAATGGAAGGACTAGACAAGGACTTTCACAAGAGGGTAAAGCCTGGGGACTTTATAGTAGCTGGCAAAAACTTTGGCTGTGGCTCTAGCAGGGAACATGCACCAATTGCACTATCTTATTCTGGAATAAAGGCAGTCTTGGCCTTGTCCTTTGCAAGAATATTCTACAGAAACGCAGTAGATGGAGCATTTTTACTTCCGATTGAAATTGATGAAAATGCATACAAGGACATCTCTGACAGCGACTCACTTGAAGTTGACATTGCTAAAAACGAGATCAAAAACTTGACCAAGAACAAGACCTATGCCATAAAGCCATTCCCAGAACTGATTGGCAAAATAATTGAAGCTGGCGGACTATTCAACTACAAGCCATAGGATCAAGTCATACCAATTA
>JAJSDS010000062.1 GCA_028580875.1 Nitrosotalea sp. | reverse complement strand
AACACGTACACCATCATTGTATCTGTCCACAATTCCATTGTATACTATGGTCTGGGATTCGTTGTTGTTACCTGCAGTCATCTCCTGTGCTATGGTTGCAAGAATGTCGTTGTCTGTGTGATTGTCCAATGCTTCAATTACATTTGGTGTTATGTATCTGTGATAAATCCCAAATGTGGCAAGCTGACTTTTGTCATTGTTTGAAAATATTACTATTGCATTGTTTGCAACACTTGGGGGCAAGTTGCCAAGCACTATCCAGTTAAGAGGGGGTTGGATGGAAAAACTATAGTTGGCATTTTTGTAAGAATTGGAATCTGCATATCTTTGTGCGCCTGAAAACATTGATGTGTTGTGGTTAGTTGCATATGCAAGATCTGTGGAAAAAAAGACAAGTGCTGATATGGTGATAATGACCAGTATTGTCTTGTTCATGATTTTTTCTTGATTACTCCGTTATTTATTGTTCCAGATTGAGCCTGGAAATTACTTTGTTGAATACTGCTTTACAATTGGCAGGCAGTTGTCTATTATTCTGAGAACCTCTGAGCGGATGACTTTTTTGTCAATTGATGCCCAGACGGTATTTTTTCCTACTGCAAATGAAATTGTCTGGACTTTTTCTCGCTCCTCCCACATGAACTGCACATCACCTAGCTGTCTGTTAAACTGAGATGACATGCGTGTCTTGACTGCAAGATGCGCAAACTGGTCCGATGTACTTTTTATGTTAAGTAACGGCTCATGTCCTGGTCTTCTCTCGTATGCCATTATCTTTCCCTTGCTGTCGATTACGCCTATAAATCTGACATACTGACTGATTGCCCGTATTTTTTTTACTATTGTTTGAGCATCTTTTTTGTTCAACACACACGTTCTGATTTTTTTGCTATTTAACCATGTCTTATGTGACACTAGGTAACATTGCCAACTTGCACCAAATGATTGATGGTATGATTATTGCATAAAGTCTCGCTTCATGCTCTTTGCAGATTCATGTTTTAACTGCATTGCAAAAAAATTATCTGGTTCGTAATCTAGTACTGTATCAAAATATGCAATGGCCTCGTCATACTTGCCAAGGTGCGAAAGTGCAAGGCCCTTGTTTATCAGTATGTTGACTTCTTTTGGCTGGGTCTCCAGAATTTTATCAAAACACTCGATTGCTTCTCTATATCTCCCAATGCTATCAAGTGAATATCCTCTAAGGGACAATGCACCTGGATCATCTGGTGATAACATTAGGGCCTGCTCAAAACATGCCAGTGCTTCATCATGTTTGTTTGTGGTGGGATTTGAAAGGCAAAGTCCCTTGTTTACAAGTGCCCCAAAATTACCTGGATCAATTCCTAGTGACTTGTTATAGTATTCGATGGCATCGTCAAATCTTAGGAGCATCTGGAGCGATATTGCCTTGTCGTATAGCAGTTCTGCATTGTCTGGTTCTATCTCAAGTGCCTTGTCTAGATGTATCATTGCCTCTTCCTGATCTCCGTCCTTTTGAAACTTTAATGCTTTTTTGTGCAACGATGAGATGATGTCACTCTTTGATCCAGCCCTAGTCCTGCTCATTGGTATACCATTACGTGATTCTAACTGATAAAGATTCAATTGATATATTGGGCAAATCTCGTGTTGCAAAAACTGGTAATAATCTTGACAATTATAATGATCTTGCCATCAAATTATGTCATACATTGGACCAGAGCAAGAAAAAAACCATCAACATATTTGCTATAGTGATTGTGTTGATGATCGCAGTTCCTGAAGTTATAGGTCATACTTTTTTTGACAAGTCTCATCCTGAAAACTCGTCAGTTCTTGCAGCGCTTGCACTTGCAAACAAGTTTGAGGAAAAAAAACATCCTACAAGTCCAAATTGCCAACTTGAGATTCTAAATGATTCTTCTGGGGCTCAAGTTGCAAGGGCAGTTGGATTACATGGACAATATGGAAACTTTACCTGTACATAGATTGTAAAATCAAAACGCAAAAACTTACTTGATTATCTTACATTTGGCAGTAATGTCTTTTGCAGATACATAATATGTGTAACATAGAATTGCAATTGATGCAATTCTAAGTGGAGTTTCATAGTTTGCAAGAAATGCTGTGGCAGTTCCACCCAATGTTCCAAAAATGGATATTGCAGAAAATCCTAATGGTCCGCAACTGCATGCTCCTGCACCTGCGCCAATCATGGACCCAACAAACCCGGCACTTGATTTTAGTCCTTTATTCATACGGATGCGGTATATGCTAAAAGATGCAACAATTCCTGACAGGACAGAAATTACAATAACTAGTGCAAAGTCAACAATCAAAGAAACCGGAACATAGAAAACAAATGACGGTGAAAGAAAAATAAATTCTGAAATTAGGCTCAGTGTGAAAAACAGTCCTGCAAATATTGCAATTGACAAGTAAATGTATTTTTTATTAGAGTATACTATACCGAAAGCCTCTTTGTACATTACACTATAGAACACTCGAACGAATTATTTAATGATACTTCAAAATGGCGTTGTATGTCCCACAAGAATGCCTTGTTAGCTTACCTGAATCTGTAATGCCAATGGGGGTGATAATGCATTTGGCGCTGCTATGCTCTGCCACACAAATATCTGGGCAGTATATGTTCCGGCAGAAGTCGGCAGCCATGACTGGCCCAAGTTGAGTGTCTGCCGTGGAGTCATAGAGCCTGTAATCCAAGAAAGTGAAACCGTTATTCCGTTGTTGTCTTGTATTTGTACAAGATACGCAAATGGCTGATCCTTGGTTTCTTGGTTTGTAACATCTGATACAATTTGTATCTGTTGGTTGACCTTGACCTTACTCAAAAAATTTCCGGAAGAATCCAAAATTTTTGCATTGCTTGAAGATACTTGTTCTAGCGGTGGAATTCCAGTTCCTGCAATTGTTGTTGCAGTAATTCGCTGCTGGTCAGAAGGTGAGTGTGGGAGAGGAAGTGTGGTATCTGTATATTCTGCAGTTACAGTGTCCCCTGATGATACATGCAGCCTGCTTCCGGCTGAGCTCAAGTCTGTTGTAAAGTATACTGTACCTTGGAAGACTCCAGTATTTGCTCCAGTCTCAGTCATTGCAAGTTTTATTCCACCAGAATCTGAATCAGACCAAACATTTGTGTCAAACTTGTCAACAGCGTCTGGGTTTAGATTCATGTCAGGATCTGTTATCTGCACTGTGGCCTGACTTCCAACAGGATAGTTTGGTTGTAGCCATTGTATTGTACCTGTATTCCAGTGGACAAGACCTGATCCAGTGACTACCGTATCACGGTTGTATTCAAACGAGACAGTTACTCCATCATTATTACTGCTTGGCAAAAACCCGTTTGTTGGACCACATACTGGATTACAAGTTGACAGCATTCCAGTTGGGTTTGTACCCTGTCCGTCAACCCCTGTAGATCCTTTCAGTGTAGGGTCTCCAGTAAGTGTTACATATCCTCCAAATATTCCAGTGTTGGGCCCTGTCTCGACTAACTTGTATGGTATGCTGTTACCACTTGTGGAAACTGTAATCTTGTCATCTGTAGTTACTCCAATTTCATCCACTATGTTTGGGTCTGAGTTAAAGTCTGGAGCATAGATTGTAATGTATACGCGGTCAGTCCAACTGAATATTTTTTTGTTGAACTGAATTGGTGATCCTGAATTGTTAGAGGAGATTGATATGCCTTGACCTGGCTGGGACGGTGTCTGAGAAAATACGTTTTGAGGAATGACAAGACATAGTGCGATTATTGAAATGATAATTATTTTCTTCAAATGCTACCTAGTATCTAAAGGAGGCTATCATAAACATT
Organism: Nitrosotalea sp.; assembly: GCA_028580875.1. Lineage (GTDB taxonomy): Archaea > Thermoproteota > Nitrososphaeria > Nitrososphaerales > Nitrosopumilaceae > Nitrosotalea. The sequence goes on along the minus strand of JAJSDS010000062.1, from coordinate 5,884 downwards.
AAGATGCATCCGTGAATGTATTTTGCGCAAAGTCTGCAAATACAATCACGTGCAAATCTAATGCAAGTTTCTTATAGGTGCCTCTGAAAATTTCTAACACTTGGTAAAACCATATCTTGTGCGTGGACCTGCAATTGCAGTAATGGGTCTAGTCCTACTGGTGGTTGGAGCAAACCTGTTTGATGCAGTATATCAATCAGTTGAACCACTTCTTGGCAGTGCATTTGATATATTTGCAGACAAGCAAATTCTTCCAAACCAGTTTATCAATTCCACCGTGGATTCTGTCAAGCTCAAAGAACATAATGTGATTATAGTACACACTGAACCCTCTTCGGGCTCGGTCAAGCTTGAAGGTACTGATCCAAATGGGATGAGTTTTGAGAAAGAAAGCAAGGATGGACTTTTGTATCATATAATACAGCGAAGTAACCAAGGAGGACCTTATCTTATCAAAGTGGTCAATACTGGAAGTGAGCCAGTGCGAATCACTGCCGTGATGGGAGAAGACCCATTCTTGAGTGGCAACTGCAATACTTCTTACGGAATCAAATGCAACATGGTGCAGATATCTGTAGGAATGGTGGTAATTGGTCTTGTTGCACTGGTTGTCGGTATAGCCATTGGTGCGTATGACTTTAAAAAAGAATCAAAACAAAAAAAGAACACGACCTGAACTAATTTCCAAAAACAATCTTTGCCCCTTACAAGTCATGATTCTAAATGTGGTATCCATCAATAGTCTTATCAAGTAACAAATTCATACTATCTGCATGTCAAAAGCAAGTCCTCCAAAAGACTGGGACAAACTGTGGCTTGAATATAATAAATCGCTCAAGGCATGGATGAACGCCTTTGAATCTCTTCAAAATGCGACAAAAGATGTGCAAACCAAATACAATGATGTAATGGCAAAGGCACTCAAAGAATCAAGTGATAAAACAATGAACCAGTTTACTGAGAATTGGCAAAAGTCGATGAACAAGGCAGGTGTTGACACATTCAAACAATTCGGTGACAACTGGCAGAAGGTTTTCAATCAGTCTGGGATGGATCAAGTAAAAACGTATGGTGATATGATGAACAAGTTTGCCGAGACTTGGCAAAAGATGTGGAGCAAGTAGACTCTACATCCCACTTATTTTCAAAATTCTCACAACTTGCACAAAATCTGGTTTTTTCAAAAAATGCTCTTTTTGATGTTGTCATGGTCTTGTTTGCAAAGATCTAAAAAACTATAGACCTTGGTTTTGCACCAAAAATGGATCATTTTGAGCTCAAAAATCGATTTTCAAATAAAATTTGTTGCCAACTTTCTTAGCGATCCTAGCTAACAAATCATTTAAGAGAAAGGTTTTTAATATTCGAAAAATTAGAACACACAAGTTGAATTCCAAAGTACTTTTTGCAGTCCTAGCAATTACAATATTTGCAGTTGCGGCAACTTCAGTATCTGCATATGCTCAAAGTTCAACTAGAACAAGTGAAGCTACAGTAAACGAACAGACAACAATTACCTTGTCTGGTGAAGATTCAACAGATCCTCATTTCCAAGCCATTTCATATCAATGGCAACAATTATCTGGTGAACCAGTAGCATTATCATCTACTTCTGATGTCGATGTTTCCTTTACAACTCCTGCAGTTGCCCCCGGTCAAGTAAAAGATCTCAAGTTTTCATTAATCGTAACTAATCCTCAAGGACTTACAAGTATTACAGCATTTACACTTCATGTCATCCATGCAAATCACAATCCAGTAGTAACTACTGATCATGAATTGACCGTAATGGAAGGTAGCCCGATGACTTTGATGGCAACTGCTACTGACCCAGATGGCGATGCAATGACATACCAATGGACACAAGACGGCGGCTCCGCAGTAACACTGTCCAATCCAACTGACCTTACTACAATGTTTACCGCACCAGCAGCAACTGGTGACAACTCTACTTTACACTTTACAATCACCGCAAAGGATCCTTATGGTGGTATTGGCTCTGATTCTGTTCTAGTACACGTAATTAGTGCATCAACATACAAGCTTGCATCGCTAGACTGTGGCCCAATCATTAGGTCACACGAAGGTGGAAGTGCAACACTTGTAGAAACTGTTGACAATCCATCCAATGCACCATTGACATACCAATGGACTCAGATCTCTGGTGCACCAATTCCAATTTCATCTGCAATTGATGTATCACCATCAGTGACACTTCCAACAGGTTCTGGTGGCAGTGTCTTTGCTTTCCAGTTAGTACTTAGTCAAGGCGGTACAATTGTAGGAAACTGTGAACAATATGTTTACGCTGCATATCCTGAACCGGGCGGTGCTCCAACTGCAGACGCAGGTCCAGATAGAGTAGTCAATGCTACAACACAAGTACAACTTGATGGCACAAAGAGTACTGGTGGATACTTGAAATTCTCTTGGGTACAAGTCTCAGGAGAACCAGTCCAGTTACTCTATTCCAACACTGCACAGCCAGTCTTCACTGCTCCTGATGTAGCACTTGGACAGACAAAGGACCTCGTGTTCTCTAACACTGTGAGCAACTCCTTTGGCAAGGATGCAGCACTAGTACACATTACAGTGGTCAACCCATCATCACCACCGACTGCTGTAATTACAATCAAGTAGAATTTTTTTCTACACTGAAATTTTCTTCTTACCAGTAACTTGTTATTTTATTGGCTTGGACAAATTATACTAAAGCCATTTTAGGCAAGTTTTCCAGTATTTCTTAAGAATGGATATGATTAATTTATTTAAAGCCAAATGGCAGCCATGACAATGCTTCAAAAATTTCTAGTACTTGTATTTTCGCTTGTCTTGATTGGAGCTCTTGGCGTAAACTTTGCCCAGGGTGCAGCACCGCAGACACCAACATTTACGCCAACTGGTCTTACTGCCACGGCAGTCTCTCCAACTCAGATAAACCTGTTTTGGTCTGCTCCGACACAAAACTATGGTAAGGTAATTATCGGCTATAAGATCGAGCAGCAGATAAGCTATGGAGTATTTGATACCATAGTATACAACACTGGTAGTACACTTACTGCCTATTCTATGACTGGCCTGAAAACAGGCACTGCATACACTTATCGCGTTTCAGCAGTATACTCTGATGACACCTCAACTGATCCTTCAAATGTTGCAGCAGCAATCCCGTCTTCAACATCGGTCCAGTCCCCAAGTCCTCCAGTGTCGTCAGCAAATACTAATGTACAATTTGATTTTGTCCCATCTGACGGAACTGCCTTGTCTGGCGTGATATTTACTCAAAGTGATTATCTTGCATTGCAATACAAAAAAGATCCTAGAAGCATAATGCTTGATGCAGTACCAACTACTTTTCCAATAAACAACAGCCTTGACAATTTACTGTCATATCAAAATATGCACCTCAGTGATGATTCAGTACCGGCACCACTCATTGCAAAACCTGGATCAATGACTAGCATCAATCTTTCATGGCTTCCACCGATACAGCAGTATGGCCAAAAACTAGTTGGATACAAAATTGAATTAAAAAATGCACCGGGGGATTACACCGTAATTGATGAAAATACTGGAAACGGAACTACGAAATATTCTCTAGATGGGTTGAATCCTGGAACAACTTACACGTACCGTGTCTTTGCAGTTTATCTTGGAACACACAGCAATCCGTCAAATGAGGCATCTGCAACAACACTTGCATTTGTAGCGCCTCCAGTACCAAAACCAAACCAAACCTCAACGTCTACAACAACTACCAGTACACAGCCTTCAACAGCTCCTGCTGCAAATAATGTCAAGTTTGATCTTACGGCACCAGATGGTAGCATATTAGCAAGTGTCATCCTTACACAAAATGATTACCAGCAACTTGTGATCATAAAAGATCCGAGAACCATTTTATCAAATGTCACCCCAACTGCTCTTACAATAAACAATGCCTTGTCAAGTGTTATACGATACCAAGACTATCACACTGCACAAGAATCTACAACTGTATCAACTACACCGCCACCACCTGTTGTAAACTCTAGCCAACCTCCTCCTGTGACAGAACCTGCCAAGCCACAGCCTATGGATAGTGTGCTTGTCAATGGTGTGATAACTTCGGTTGTGGCATCTGGTGTTGTGGGTATTACCACATGGTTTGTCAAAACCAAGGTGGCAAGAAAGATTGCAAAAGATTATCACTTTACACTAGAGCATGTCTACTCTGCAACCGCATCACAGGTAAGGATAAGAAATAGCGGAGAAACAATTGAAGACTGCGTCATAATATGTGACAATGAACCATGTGTCTGGACTGACACAAACTTGGACAAGCCAAGACACATCTACGAAGGAAGTGTCTCATCTGTAACGCTTGCTAAAAACTATGACAACCAAAACCCAATGATTACTGTCAAGAGCGGCAAGAAGGTGATACGAAAAATAATGCTTGACAGCATGGCACATGGATAGAAAAACAAGAATTTTCTAAAATACTATTACAATTTTGTTGTTGTGTCTATGATTGAAGATGTCAAAATGATATAAAACCACGTGCAGATTAGATTATCACTTGTGATATTCTTATTGTCGTTTTATAATGTTATAATAAGAAAATAACAAGCAATGACAAGAAATTATGTCTTGATTGGGATTACTGTAGGCGTATTTGTAGCTGGAATGGGAATAGGTTATGCCATTTTCATGAACACTTACAACCCATATTCAATGATGATGCAGCCACAATTCTTCAATCAGATGATGTCGAAAAATCCACAGTTTGGAAACCAGTACATGGGTTACATGATGCAAAATCCACAATACGCAAACCAGTGGATGTCACAAAATCCACAGTATGTGGGACAATGGATGGGATACATGATGAATGATCCTCAACTAAGACAGCAGATGTATGACAACATGCTACAAAACCAACAATTCATGTATGGCATGATGAGCAATTCTAATTTCCAGAATAATTACATGCACAACTGGCTGACAAGCAACAATTACACTTGGCATGGGATGATGGGGATCACAAACAACATGATGCACCCGTGATTCGTATCTATGGCATGATGAAAAATTGCTAGCATCTCACTAGCAAAACAAAAAAAAAAAGAAAAATAAATTAATAAATAAAAAGTTGGGCTATGATGCCGAGTACTTTTTCAAGTTCCCATTCTTGTTGAACAGATCTTGGGTTGTTGCATCTGCCAAGTGATACTTGACATTGATCTCTTTGTTGACGCTTACCAATTCTGTCTTCTGGATTGCAGCTCCGTTATAGTATGCATTTAGTGCCTCATCACGTGAGCCACCGTTTTGCAATACTTTGTCCATTGCAAGTTTTGCCTGTGCGACTTTTGCTTGCATGTATGCAAATTCATCCAGGAACACTCCTTGTGCCGAGGTATCGACTTTGCTTACAAAGCCTGCATATGCGTTTGCTTGGTTGGCGTCGTTTTGGCTGCTTGATTTTGCCAAGTCTGCCTGCAAGTAATCGTTTGCAAGTTTTCTCTGCTGGTCAATCAACTTTTGTTGTTGGTCCTGCAAGTCTTGCTTTGCCTGCTGAGCTGCATATTGCTGTTTGAAGATTGCTATGTTGTTTAGTATCTTCATTGCAGCTGGGTCGTTCTTTATTGCATCGCTTGCCTTGATGTTCATGCCACCTAAAGAATTCTGGCCATTGTCAGCCCATGCAAAACCCAAGTAGCTTGCACCCAGTAGCAATGATCCTGCACTAATTGCAAGAACTAGCTGTATTTTGATTCCATTCATTCTCTATGTTTCACCCCCTAGTTTTCTCCCGACAATGTTGTTTCGTCCGGGTCTCACGGACTCTTCAGGGGATTTGATGGCAGTCATATCGTTTTTAGCACTGCCTCCATGATCT
>JAJSDS010000061.1 GCA_028580875.1 Nitrosotalea sp. | reverse complement strand
TTGGAAACATCCACTAAAAACTTGATTTTTGGCATGGACTTGGACCCGTTCGGAACTGCAAACCGGCAACCGCATTTACTTATGCAATCCCTTTCTGATTATATCCAATGCATTCTGAGCTCTTTCAGGTTTTGGCAGCTGTATCATGAACACGTTGGCGCTGCCATATGCTGAATGGGGCGAAGACAAGGAAAGCATCGCAGTTTCTGCCAGTGCTTCAAAGAAATCAACTGCCTCATTTGCATATATGAGAAATTTTTCTTCAATTCCTCCCTGTGAAAACTGCAACGTAACCCTGACAAAAACATGGCCCAGTCCATCTTGAAGTATGTTCAGATTTGTTTCAACGGAGACTGGTTTTCCTGCAATTGTAGTCATGATATTATGAAATTTTTTTTCATCTACAATGATACAAGGAACATTTTTTCCTTCAAAATCAAATAGCGTAACTTCTTTGTGCCTCTCTAAAAGAAATTTTTCTAGTTCTTCGCTTGCCATAGAATAGATGTACAGTGACTTTTTAAAAAGATACTTGACAAAAGATCAGATAATGCTCAGGGTCTTTGCCAAGAGATCTATTCTTTCATTGTCTTCTTCAGTTATTTTTTTGCTGTTATACTTGTTGTTAAAGTAAATCAAGTCCACGACTTTTGACTTGTCCATATTTACAACTGTAGCATTGTATGGCGTCTGGATCTTTCTGTTTGTAAGTATGACTAGCTTGTCCACTACGGCAGACTTTGAGATATCAGAGATTTGCTCCAAGTCAGGTATGCCCAATTCATCTGCAATCACAGCTAGTCCCACCTTGGATCCGAAATTATCTTGGTAAACTGCATCAAGGAGAAGGTTTTGTTTTTCTAGTTTTTGTATTGCACCCATTTCTTGGGCAAATACTGTTAGGCTCTTTACTGCGTTTTTGATCTCTTTTTCATTATTTCCTGTGTTTCTTCGTATTGTAAGAAAATCAGATATTGGGATATTCATTATGCTTCCGCGCACTCGTAGTCCAGGATATGATTGCCTGATTGCCTCATCAATTACTGCTTCGTCAATTTTTTTGGAATCAGACTGCATTGCTTTTTCCATTGCTTGGTACAAGATGTTAATCACAGAGCGTACGTTTCTAAATTCTGTAAACTCATCATACAAGACCTGGATCTTTTCACCCAGTTCCTGTTGTTCTTCAGGATTAAATTTATTGTTCTTGTCTGCGTGCTTGATGTATTCAGTAACAATCTCGGCAAGCTCATCTTTTGAGTTTGACCCTGCTAGATCTATTTTGTAATTTGCTTTTTCCAGCCTATCAAATACAGATGGATTGGTATTTTGAATCTCCAAGTAACCAGACGGTGTTGATATCAACAATAATACGGATGCAGGAAGGTGAGCATTAATCACACCTTTTATGAATTCTACCGAGTCCTTGTTTCCATCAAGCTCATCTATCTCAAAGACAAGCACTTTGCCTAGGAATCTATGTGTCAGTTTTGATATTGATGACAGCATTCCAATGAGGGTTTCCAAGTTTTTTACCTCGTCAAACGAGTTTGAGATTATGTTTTTGATCAAGATTGACTCGTGATAGTTGAACTTGTGAACAAGAAATGCTGTCAGGTTTTCTAGAGATACAGATTGTTTTCCTGATATGATATCTTCGGTCTTTTCTTTAATTGTCATGCCAGTGAGTTTATTTACAAAAGTATAGTCAAGTGCCTTTCTTGCAGAATTGTCTCCCTGTTCTGCATTTTCCCTCAAATAATTTAGAAACTTTGTTCGTAACTGTACAAAGAATTCGTTGTCAAATCCCTTTAGCATTGCGTCGTATATTCCAGTTACACTCTTCGGTGAGATTGTAGATAGATCAACATACGAGCACTCTACGTTGTGTCGCCCTTTGAGGCTCTTGATGTGTAATGCCAAGTGTGTTTTTCCAGAACCAACATCTTGTACAACAGAGATTACTCTAAAATCTCCATTTTCTGCAGTCTTGCCCTCTACTTTTCTATTTAGTTCCTTGATGCATTCCAGTATGGCAGCTTTTGCCTCTTTGTGTCGTTTGCCTCCAAGTATCTTTGCATCTTTTTCTGTGGGGGTTGGGCTACTAGGATATGGATTAAAATCTAAATGGTATGGATATGTCATATGTTCCTCACATATCCATGTACCAGTCCGCGCATTACAATTCCCTCTTGTCCTCCAGAAGATATTTCGTATCTGTCCTGGTGGCTCTCAATCAAGTTTGTTGCCATCTGATAGAATTTTTCCTTGGAGAGATTTTGGTTTTCACAGACTCTTTCTCGAATTTTGTCAAATGGAACCCACCCTATGGAGGTCGAAGATTCATTTAGTGAACTGTTAAAGACTCCTTCAAAATCATCATTTTTGGAAACACTCTCTTTGAGTGAGGCTCGCTCTAGTTCTTCTTGTAGAACATCGGCATGTGCCTGCACTTTTGCAAGAGACTGGCTCACACCACTGAGCATGCCAAGCATTAGTTTGAACTTTGGATCATTTTGTGTGATATGCTGGACATAGTTTTCTTTGGTCCAAACAAAATACGCTACTCCCTTTTTCTCAATAAAGATCTTCTCGCTTGCTTTCAACTCTTCGAGTACGCCTTCACATTCCTTTCCGAATGTTTTTTTCAGGTCAATCTTCTTAATTCCGCCTACTCCAGAAGAGCTAATTTTCTCGAGTATCTCCCCTTTCACAGCCATGACTCTACAAAATTTTATTTAATATCCGAGGTGATACAGGGTAACAATTTGGTGAAAAATTGTTACCTCCGCTACAAAGTACCAGACATGAGAGGTTAGTACACAAGCAGAGATCAGTCATAATATAAGGCATAGTAAGAAAAGTCTCATTGCAGAATGATGATTGGGTATACTGATTTAATGATGAATTATACCTGGGGTATCTGACTGCTTGAAAAATCAAAAGATTAAATCCCAAAAGACCCCAATTGGTACCATTGGAACCACAAAACGATCCATGGAAAGATAAACTGACATCTGACCAGTATTTCGTGTGCAGGATGAAAGGCACAGAGGCTCCGTTTACCGGAATATATCATGATTCAAAGGAGAAGGGAATCTACAAGTGCTCGTGCTGCGGGGCCAAATTATTTAGTTCAGATACAAAATTTGATTCAGGCACTGGTTGGCCAAGCTTTTGGGAGTCAATCTCAGACAATGTAAAGACTGAGAATGATACAAGCCATGGCATGCTACGAGTCGAGGTACTGTGCAAGAACTGTAATGCCCATTTGGGTCATGTCTTCGAAGATGGACCAGAGCCTACAGGTCTTCGATACTGCATAAATTCTGTTTCGTTAAAACTTGAAAAATAAAATCATAGAGCATGGTAATAGCAAAGTTACCTTGTCATTAATAGTACCGTATGATACCGTAATGTATGTTAAATTGCGAGTTTTGTCCAAAGCAGTTCTTTGAGACTGCAAATGGTTTAGTAGCAAAGACTTTCCACGAAAGTCTTCATGATCCAGAGTTAGTAAACAACTAAACCCTGGTTCTTTTTTTGTACTAGACTAGAAAAAATCAAAACCTAACTTTTTTAACGGTTGTCATCATTGTAATTTAAAGTGGCCAAAACAAAACGCACAGAATCAAAACCAAAAACAAAGGATTCCACACACGATGTCATCAAGAAAATGTCTTCAATTTCAGATGCTACCAAGATTTTAGCGTCTGAAGTAAAAACAATGTCAAAGATATTTGTGGAAAATCAAAAGATATTGATCTCCATGAAAGACATGATATCATCAGTAAACTCATCACTAGATCAGATTCAGAAAAATTCACGACAGATAAGCATAATCGAAGAAGATACACAGAGACTGTTTTCCGGAATGAGTCAGGTCAAGGCACATTCCAATTTGATTGACAAGATAAACAATCAGATAAACAGGCTCCAGGACCACGTAGAAAAAATTCGCGACAAGCAAGATTCCATGCCAGACACCAACAAAATAATGCAAAGCATCGCAGACAATTTGGATTCAACCAGAAATAATACCAAGATGATAATGCACGTATCAGAAAAGACCGAGAAGATACGAGAAGAGATCAAACATGCAGCAAGCAATTCAGAACCACTTGCCAATCTAAGCAATGAGATATCAGAATTAAGAAAGAGTACAAGCGAGATATCAGCAAAAACAGAATCACTTGCCAATCTACACAAAGAGATTGAAGAGGTCAGGCAGGATACAAAGGAGATATCCTCAAAGGCTGAGAAGATGTCAGGACTAGAACAGAGCATATCCAACCTCAAGGGCGAGCTAGGAGACATTATCACAAAAACAGACGCCATGTCCAGCATGAATTCCCAGATAAGAAATGTGGGTCTTGAGATTGATTCTCTTATCAAAAAGACAGACTCGCTGTCTGCACTTGGCAATGACATTAGAAACATCAATTCCGAGTTTACCAATTTCAAGGAAAGCATGATTGGAAAGAGCCAGAATTTGGATGAGAAAATATCTGACTTTGCAGAGTTGCTAAACAAAAACTCGGCATCAATCGCAGAGTTTAACAAAAAGACATACGAGATTTCACAGCAGTTACAGGATATTCGCAGTGTTACTCACAAGACATCCCAGAATACATCTCATGAGGTCATGGGGTTGCTTCGCCTATCAGAGTTCCAGTCAAACATCAGGATGCGCTCCGAGTCAAAATATGGTACACTAGAAGACATTGAAAAGATGACTGCCCAGACAAGAGACATGGTGAACTTGTTTGACAAAATTTCTATCGAGGTTGAAACAAAGATGCCATTGCCAATCGAAGTAAGACAGTGGAGCATATCAAAGATTTTAGATTGTGCAGACAAGTGGGAGATAAGATTTACAGATGTATTCAGACTTTTGATCACAGAGCTTGGTTCAGACATTGTAAAAGAATCAATTAGAATGGAACAGGTCCGTGATCTTTTTGGAATACGAGCAATTGATGAAATAAGACGCGAACTAAATATTACTACTTAATCTTCGTCGTTTTTGTCAAGAGACTGTTTCTTTTTCTTCAAGAGAGCAAAGATTCCAATAATTACTGCAACCCATATGCTTCCAAACAACATGTTTGATATGCTCACGTACATGTATGGCGTAGCGTCAAGCAAGTTGAAGACAATTGTAGTAGCCTGTGAGTGGATGTTTAGCATTCCAGTATGAAATGCTGCAGTATCAGCAGATGTGGTTGAAATTTTATCAAGTGTACCTGACATGGTGCTAAGGTCTTTTTGCATCATTCCAAAGTCAGTGTCCTGTGTTGGAAATATCCAAACTGGGTTTCCAGATTTTGGAAGGAGTTGCTGGACTGTCTTGATGTCATTTCCAATTGATTGAGGATCAGATGTAGCCTGGATTCTGATCAAGAGTCCCCTAGATTGATCAAGTGGGTAAATGGTACTGCCATATTCCTCAAATGCCATAACCACACCTACCGCGATTAATGCAATAATTCCTGCCAATGCAGCTTTATAGTAATTGCTTGCCATTTTTTCTGCCTTTGATTCGACTCTACCTCTTGATTTGCCTTTTTTAAATGTTGAATGAGATATGCTAAGATATGCAATGTAAAGAAACCCAGCTACCTGAATTCCGATTATTGGTACAAAGACAGGATTATTAGAAAAAATTGCAATAAAGATGCCAACTATTCCATATACACCAAAAAATATCTCAAGAAGAGTAGTTTTTGTAAACGGTAAAGCATACGCCTTGTCTCTCCAATCATCATCATTTTTTATTATTCCAAATTTCGGTGTGCGCAAAAACTCGTTTCTTTTTCCAAAAAGTGCATCAAATACTGCTACAGTATTATTGACAGACATGCCGGCAGAATAGATTATCAGGTAAAAATAAGAAAGTGTCTTTGACCGCCATTTTTTTGCATACATTTGCTGAATAACCAAGATGTATGCCACAGGCCCCATTGCCAAGTATGCAATTATTGTCAGTACCGGCAACCCGCTTACCACGTAGAGATTTATTTTTGAAGCCAAAAGTATCGGTAAAATCAGAAACTGCGCCAAGACCATCGGGTGTACAATGTGTCGTGTTAGTTGCACAAATGCCTGGACCTTGGTGTCAACAGGAATCTTCTTGATTGCGACTCCACCAAGTAGTTTGATGGCACATTGAATCGAGCCCTTTGCCCATCGAAATTGTTGTCTTTTTGCAGCATTCATCTGAACCGGAAGTTCTGCATCTACAACAATATCAGGAATAAAGACACACTTCCAGCCTTTCATCTGAGCCCGGTAACTTAGGTCCAAGTCTTCTACCAATGTGGCAGTGTGCCAGCCACCAGAGTCATCGATGCATTGCTTTCTCCATATTCCAGCAGTGCCATTGAAACTCATAAAGAGATGTGAATTGCTTTTTGCCTTTTGCTCTACCAAGAAATGAAAGTCAAGGCTCAGGGCTTGTGCCTTTGTTAGTGGAGAATATTTTTCATTGACATGGCCCCATCTGCATTGAACTAGACCAATGTTAGGTGTACAAAAATAAGTCAGTGCTTTTTTTAGAAACCAAGTTGGCGGAATAAAATCAGCATCAAAGATTGCAATAAAATCCCCCTTGGCAAACTTCATTGCATTTCGTAGAGCGCCTGCTTTGTACCCCTTCCTGTCATGTCTTCGTATATGCTGTATGTCAAAGCCCTTGCCCTTGTATTCAGAGACTAGTTTCTCAAGTAAATCATATGTCTCGTCAGTGGAATCATCAAGCACCTGGATGCACAACTTTTCTTTTGGATAATCAAGTGCACATACTGCGTGCACCAATCTTGCAGCAACATATCTTTCGTTGTATATTGGAAGCTGAAGTGTAACAGTTGGGATTTCTTTTAGTTCTATTGATTTATTTTTTTTCTGGTTACGTGATATTGCCACAAGATAATAGAAATTGCAAGTATAGAGCGTGATTATCATTGCAATTCCTATGAAAAGATTCCAGAGAAATTGCGATAAAGTGTTAGGAAGAACGTGGGTCAGCATTTAGAGTTTTTCAACTCTAAAGTCTTTATAGTCTTACCGCTGGAAAATTTTTCTTAACCCTTCTTTGATATCTTGATTGCCTGCACTGGACATACGTTTTCACAAGCTAGGCAAAATATACAATCAGGTTCTCGTGCCATCAATGGTTTCTTGTCAGAAGCTGGATTGCCTGCAAACTCTGCCCACTCGTACACTTTTACAGGACATGCATCTATACATGCACCGTCACCTACACAAATATCGTAATCAACTGATACAAACTCACCCCAGATTCCAAGGATTTCATTTCCTTTTCTTTGGCCGAATACTTTGATTTTGTGACTTGATGGAGCAGTAAAAGTCTCGACAACCTTTAGCTTTGACTTGAAGTCAACATCGATTGGACCTGGCTTTGCTCCAGATGGTGTCTCCTGTTCTGCCTCTGGTGCTGCTTGTTGTCCAGGCGGAGGAGCTGCAGGCTTTGGTTTTGGTTTTGCGTTTGCAACTATCTGAGCTAACGGTGTCATCTCTTCTAGTTCCTTTAGTGCTTGCTCTGGTGTCAATTGTTTTATCTTGACTTCGTGTTCAACCATCTTGTCAGCAAGTACACTGTTTCGCAAAATTGTATCAATTACCATCTTTGCATTAGCATCTGCTTTTCTTCTGTAATCTTTAACCCATAATCCGTCACCATATTTTTCAACTGGATAAATCTGATAAATCATGTCTACGACTTCACCAGTTACAATCTCAACTTGGACTTCAAGATCTATTGACTTGTATCCACTATCATCTGGGTCTGGCATGTTTTCTTCTTTCCAGCGATATGTTGCGTAAATCCTGTCAGCGAACTTGTCCATTTCAAAAACTTTCTTGAAACCGCTAACAATAGAATCAATTTCATAAGTGTCTTCAAGTTTTACAGGAAGACGATAAAGACCAAGCTTGTAACTGTGTAAAGGATATACTCCTCTTTTTGATGTAGCAGATTGAACTGTATACACTTTATCCTTTAGCAGGAGTGACATCTGACTTGTATAATGAAAAAAGAGTTTAAAAATGCTTCTTAATAATCAGGGCAAGTCTCTTCTCGGATCTTTCGGTATCTTTGCTCCATCTCGGTTGCATGTTCTAGGACCGTATCAAATCCATACTTGTCCTTTGGAAAATACCACCTTATGCCTACCTTGTGGCCAATTCCATCCATGTCGTATATCATGCCTTTATCAGAATTGACATCATATTTTTCGTCAAGCGATCTTTCTTGCACAGTAAGACCACGTTTGGTCTTGTCTTCCATTATGATGAAAGCAGGATCATCAAGTATTGCATAGAATATACCTTTTTTTAGAATTGGTAGCTCTGGATTAGTTTCGTTATTTTTCGATTGGGTTTCCAATCATATTACCCCATTCAGTCCAGGACCCGTCATAGTTTCTAACTTGAGGATATCCAAGTAGATATTTCAAGACGAACCAAGTGTGAGAAGATCGTTCCCCAATTCTACAGTAGCATATGACATCTTTGTCAGGTGTAACTCCTTTTGCTTCGTAAATTTTCTTGAGATCTTCTACTGACTTGAAGGTGCCATCAGTGTCATTGACAGCGCTTGCCCAAGGAATGTTGTTTGCATTTGGAATGTGTCCACCTCTTTGCGCATGCTCCATTGGATATTCTGCTGGAGCAGTTATCTCTCCTGAGAATTCTTTTGGTGAACGTACATCAACTAGAACAGTATCTTTCTTATCCAGTGCTCTTCTTACATCAAACAAGTATGCACGCAGTCCTTCGTTTGGAGGTTGTGCAACATAGTTTGTTTTCTGGATTGATGGCTCGTCCTTTGTGTAGGATCTGTTTTCAATCTCCCATTTTTTTCTGCCACCGTTCATTATCTTTACATTTTCATGTCCATAATACTTGAAAATCCAAAATACAAAGGCTGCGAACCAATTGTTAAAGTCTCCATACAAAACAACTTCAGATTGTGGAGTTATTCCATTTCTGGACAGAAGGTCTTCAAATTGTGATTTGCTAATGATATCTCTTGTTATAGGATCATTAATGTCTCGCTTCCACCATATCAGACTGGCTCCCTGCAGGTGGCCTGCTCTGTAGGCATTTTCAGGATCATAATCTACTTCAACAACTTTTAATGATTTACCAAGATTGTTTGCAACAGTTTGTGTGTCTACTAAAACTTGTTGTGCATAATTCATTTTGTCTCTGTTATTCTACACTAGGACGGTTCTTAATATTTTATGCCCATCAGATGCTTTTTAAGTCAAATTAGAATTGGTAATCTAGATTGGAACTCCACAATGTTGCTCTGGTTAGCAAAGTAGGTTCAAAGGAATCAGAGGACGCAGTAAAAAAAGTTGCCAAAAAATTACTTGCAAAAAAAGCAAAGGTGTACACTGTTTCACCTGTGGAGGTGGACGGTGCCAAAAAAGTTAATGATTTAGAGGATCTCAAGGCCACAAAACTTGACTTGACAATAACTCTAGGAGGAGACGGAACAACCCTACGAACTTTTAGATATTTAGAAAACGAAGTTCCAAATCTTGCAATAAACGTAGGCGGAAACAGAGGAATATTGTCAGAGATAACATTGCCCCAGATTGATACCGCAATTGACCAAATAATTGCAGACAAGATTTTCTTTGACAAGAGAACCAGAGTTGTTGCCTCTTGCGGGGGACAAGATTTTCCGCCAGCATTAAATGAAATTTACATCAACAGGGAAAATTTGACCAAGACCTCGTTGTTTGAGATTAAATTCCAAAGTGATACAGTAAC
>JAJSDS010000060.1 GCA_028580875.1 Nitrosotalea sp. | reverse complement strand
CCAGATATCAGAAGAAAACTACACCACTTTTTTAAACTATAGTAACACATTTGAAGTAAAATGAAAATCCCAACCTTTTTCACTTTTATCATTTCGATTTTACTATGTTCTTTTATTTCATCACCTTACGCGTATTCTGTACCGGAATCACTGACAGTCTCAACTGACAAAACTTTATACCATTATGGGGATAACTATACAATTTCAGGCCAAGTCAATCCAGTTGTACCACATCAACTGATGTCCATTGAAATTCTACATCCGAGTTATCCACATCCTGAATTGGTATCACTTGAGCCAAATGCTGATGGAATCTATTCGCAGACCTTGTCACTCACACTGAAAGCCATCCCGTCTGGAAATTTTTCCATAGTTGTAAGCTATGCAGGAGCCAAGAACCAAACAACATTTAGCTATGTTGGCCCTGGGTGCAATACAAATTTTTTCCCTTCAGGACCGATTATCCGTGGTGCTGCAAATAACCCGAGAATAGTGGATCCATCTGGAAATGCAATCGTAGGTGCAGTCAAAGTAGGACAGCAGATACAAATCACTGCTAATTTAGCCAACGGGCAGGATTGCGTTCAGCCATTTGCATACATTGTACAAATACAAGATGCTAACGGTGTTACAATATCACTCTCGTGGATAATAGGTACGCTTGACATTAACCAGTCACTTACTCCGAGGCAGTCATGGATTCCAACTGCCCCTGGCACATACACTGCTCAAATTTTTACTTGGAGTAGCCTTGACAATCCAAACGCATTGGCAGCACCAATGAGTGCTACAATAGATGTGCAGTAATGATGTAGAACTAGAAGAATTCTACACCAGTTTTTTAAACCATGCCTGTCCAGTACGTGCATAACATGAAATTTCTTTATTTTTCAATTCTACATGGTATCATAATTTTTTTGAGTATGCTGATTTTTAGCATCGGACCTGCATCTGCAGACTCACAAAAATATTATGGAGAATTGAGTCCACCTCCATTCAAGTTTATTCCAGATAATGCGTCATCTCTTGGAACTGTAATCATGCAAGGTAACTATGTACAATTTCCATTGCACATAACATTGGATGATAATTATCGGATGGATGCTGTTGAACTTTACATGGACACACTACCTACAAATGTACAAGGATGGATTGATCCCTTATCGCTTCTGACTAGATTCAATGATGAACATACCGTAAATGCCACAATCAGTCTTTACGTGGATTCTAATGCTGTTCCAGGGGATTATGAAATTCCAGTTGTTGGACAGGGTGTGATTACTGATTTGACAACTGGTGAGGCAATACAGATTCTCAACAGGACCATAGTTATGAATAATGTGCCAATGAAAGATGATCATGAGATACTGCAACGGCAGCAAGAATCTAGGCCAACACTTGCAACATTTCATCTAAAGATACTGCCAAATCCAAACACACTTGGAATAAATCTTGGAAACCCAGATAATAAAGCAATCACGTTTTGCCTAAATGTTACAGAAGGGCAATCATGCAGTGGATTTATTGCATATCAAGAATTTCCGATAACAGTTTATTCTGTCAATAAAACAAACACAAGACTTGAGGCTGAAAATGTACCACAAGACGCATGGCTTAAGATAATGCCAACTCAATTTGTAGCAAATTCGTCAGGAACTAGTGCCATCATGAGGATGTTTGGTGAAATGGAACCGTTTCTGATGAATCCGTCTGATACCAAAATAATGACTGTAAGGGTCATCTCAGATGAAGGAAATAGTGCAATTTCATATCTACCGGTGATAAAAAATCAGAACATTGCAGTTCTCAGATCAGAATCTGAAATAACGCTACAAAACAAGATGTTGCTCAACGAAGATGGCATGAATCAGGCAATATTTGGAGTGGTATATGATCCAGATGATATCTCAAAGAAAACAATGCCAGTACATCTGTCTGTTCTCGGTTTGGTAAATGATTCAAAAGTTGTTTCATTGCCATCTTGGATTGAGACTGAAATTCCAGTTACAACATTTTCTCTTAATGCTTCAATGCCATATTATTTTACAATACAAGTAAATACAAAATCAGCTCCTGTTGGTGTGCATTATGTTGCAGTAAAAGAGATAGTTGGGAACCAGAATTTTGTTTCAAATCTTCAGATTGAAGTGAGTTCGCCAATATGTACGGGTGGACCAGGAATGTGTGGTCCGCAGCCAACTCCGCAAGAAAAGCAAGCAAAAACATACCTGAATTTTCCATTTGATGTGACAACAGACAGTTCAGGAAATATTTACGTTGCAGACTCTGGAAATGATAGAATAGTAAAGTTTGATCCCTCTGGAAATTATTTAATGCAATTTGGTATCTCTGGAAATGATAATGGTCAATTTATGGACCCAAGAGGTGTTGCAGTGGATAAATCTGGAAACCTCTATGTTGCTGATACCACAAACAACAGGATAGAAAAATTTGATTCTGCTGGCAAGTTTATTCTCAAGTTTGGCACTTATGGGACAGACAATGGACAATTTCATGGACCATACAGTGTGACAGTGGACAAGTCTGGATCTATCTATGTTGCAGACGTGGGAAATGCAAGAATTGAGAAATTTGATGCTAATGGAAATTTCATACTAAAGTTTGGCACAAGAGGACAAGAAAAAGGAGAACTGGACGGAATTGAAAGAATATCTGTGGATGATTCTGACTATTTGTATGTGACCAGTACATACCAAGGAGTGCAAAAGTTTGACAGCACTGGACACTTTGTACAGGAAATTTCGCTCAAACCCACTCTTGATGGAAATGACGCTCCTGATGCATGGGGTATTGCATTGGCTGAAAAAGGAACAATCTATGTGGCAGGATACAATCAAGCTAGAATACAAAAATTTGACTCTCAAGGAAATTTTGAATACGAGTTTGGCTCATTTGGCTCACAGGCAGGAGAGTTTGACCATCCTGGGAATATAGCAGCAGATAATTTGGGAAATGTCTTGGTGGCAGACTCAAACAACAACAGGATAGAAAAATTAGATTCCTCTGGCAAATTTGTATCTCAAATACATGATTGGAGTACTGCAAAAGATTTGCAAACAATTCCTGAATTTCCATCTGAAATCCCTATTTTCTTGATTGGAATTGTTTCTGTAATTGCATTTTATAGGATAAAATTTAGAAAATGAAAACTCTACATCTTGTAATCATAATTGCAACATCCTTAGTATTGCCCACAGCTTTTGCATCCGGAATAAACACCATGCCGGATCCTAAATTTCATGTAATTTTGGATAAGAACAATTACCAAAATTCAGAAAAACCACTCCTATCCATATTTACAAGACCAAATGCAACCGTCAATTTGCTTGTACTGGACTCACACGGATTGCAAAAACTAGATAAAAACATTACACTTGAAAACGGAACTGTGACCTATTCGTTTGACATATCATCTTACAGTCCGGGAATTTGTTCTGTCATAATTGAGGAGGGAACAGATGAAATCAAACTAAACTTTGCAGTAGGACTTACACCAACGGGCGGCGGGATTGTTCTAAACACAGACAGAAATTCATATCTTCCCGGGGACAATGTTACCATAGTTGGGACATGGAATTCAAACACATTGATCCAATTGTCACTAATTGATCCTAATGGTGTTTCTGTAAAATCCATGCAAATATTTTCAGATAAAACTGGTCACTTTTCTTCGTTTGATTTTAGTATACCATATACTGCAACTCCTGGAATATGGAGACTTGATGGTACTAGTGGTGTAAGCCACTCATCTGTAAATATTACTGTGAAAAATGATACTGGTACACAAATAGATAAAATGATTATACCTTCGCCGCTAAAACAATTCGAGTCAGGAATTACATCTAATAATGTACGCTGTAGACAAGATCTTCATCTTGTAATCAAGACAGAATACGGTTCTCCTGCTTGTGTAAAACCTGATACTGCTCAAAAGTTGATTGAGAGAGGCTGGGCTAAGGAGATTGTTTCTACTAATCACCCAAGGGAAACTCAGATGGAACTAAGAGCATACGGGTTTGTTTGTTGTGGGCTTGATGGCGATTTGCTCAAAGGTTATCTTAGTACAAGTAACAGTTTTGTTTCCAATGCAACGGTGCAAATATCAACAAATGGAATCGTTATGGGCTATGCAAAAACATTCTCAGATGGATGCTTCCAGTTCAACCAGTGGAACGAGTCCAAGTTGTCTGAACAAACTGATGCATTTTTGGAAAATGAAAAAAAATGGGGCGTCTACAAACCTTTCAACCTTACATTTACTGCTCATTTTGCAGGTGACAAAAACTATGGTCCTTCAACTATGCAAACAGCCTCTACCATGTCTCTTACTGCGGTACCAATGGCCCCACCACAGCTTGAAACTACACTAACACCCACACAAGTAAACCTGACGCAGGGATCGTCAACTAATTTTCAGATATCTATAAGACCTATGGTAGAACAGTGGAATGTACCTCACTTGAATTTGTATCTGGAAGGATACCCATGTGAAACAGATTTTCGACTCTCACAATCGTCTGATAACACTACTGCATCTACAACACATCCTGCCCTCTTTGATGGCATTATGAGTGCTTCAACGGACTCTCCCGAAGGCAAATATTTTGTTCATATGATGCAAAATGGAACAAATCATTTTGTAGCAAACGACATTGGGACCTTTCCACTAAACGTAATGAAAATGAAATGATGTGAAAAATGAAAACTCTACACTATTTCATAATCATGGTCTTAGTCTTGATAATATCAAGTGCAATATTTTATGGCTCAGCATATGCAGCATATGTAGGACCTGAATGCAATGAAAAAGACGTAGTCGGGTTTTCACCCATTACATCAAAGGTGGCATTTGTATCAAATGAGGGCAGTGTGCAACCAGATGATTTCACACTGTATACTGTAAACGGTGATGGAACAGGTAACCTTGCAAAAATAAGACAAGTTGCATATCCCATGTCCCCTGTAATCATATCTCCCGATGGCAAAAAAATTGCATTTTCATCCAATCAGAACGGAACAAATCCACTTTTCGTTAGTAACAGCGATGGAACCGAATTGCGACAGCTCACAAATTTCACTGCATCTGCAATTAGTTTTTTTCCTAATAGCACCAAGATAATCTTTGGAAAAAATTTGCATGGTGCAAATGGATTTTCTAAAATCTACTCAATAAATAATGACGGCACTAATATTTTTTCAATCACTCGTGATGACCAAGAGAAATTTTGGACTGCTGCTTCTGCCAATGGAAAAATAGTAGCATACAGCACCGAGTCGGGCATATATACAGACAAAGTATTTGCAGTCAATACCGATGGTACAAACTTGCATTTTGTAACAGATGGCTCACTTTTTTCTTATGCAAAACCTGTGATATCTGACAATGGTACAAAAATAATATTTTCAAGATATACTGATACATTAGATTATTTGTATACGATAAATGCTGACGGTACTGGACTTGATAAAATTGGTCCCCTAAACCAACCATCGATTTCAGACAATTTCATAATGACACATGACAGGTCAATGACATATTATTGGCCAATATTGAGAGTAGATAATTCTACGATAATATTTCCTGAGAGAATAAACGGTACCATGCAAATCTTTGTCTCACATGATAATGGGAAAAATGTGATGCCAATAGTTGACAACTCTTACTTTACAAAAAACCCTGACTGCACTATTCCATCTGATCTGGCACAATCTGTAAATCTCAAGACTGACTCTATGCCAAATAACACATCACAACTACAATTTATCATTCTAGCAGTAATTACAATTGTATCTATAGTGACAGGAATTGCAATTTATGCGGGAATACGAAAGAAATGAAAACTCTACATCTTTCAATAATTGTTGTGGGAATTATGATGATTGGAATATTCTACCTCACAGCAGCTTTTGCAGATAATATCTATATGGAAGGGTCAGGTCCACCAAGGTTTCAACTTTCACAAATTGCTGCATCTGGAAACAATGTTTATGTTGTATATGATAGTAATATTGACCATCAAGACATATTCTTTAGAAAGAGTACTGACGGCGGTGCAAGCTTTGATAAAATTATAAAAATAACCAATGACAACGGCTATGCTTCAGATCCTCATGTGGAGGTCTCAGAAGAATCTGTCTACTTGACATGGTTTGCCAGTTATCCAGATGGTAACACAAAAGTTTTTTTTGAAAAAAGTACTGATAATGGTAACACGTTTGCAAATCCAATTGTTTTAGATCCTAATGGTGGCAGAGGACATGCTGTTATCCATACAATGCTTGCAGCAGATCCAAATGTGTACATGGCAATAAACTACAATAATTTGACTTCCTTAAAGGTCAACCATGACCTTAGAACGAGTACTGATAACGGTGCTACATTTGGAAAGCCTGTATCTATTGATGGTAGTGAATCCTTTTATACAAAAATTGCTGTATCTGGACACAATATTTATGTGACATGGGATGGCGAATCGGTCTGTCCGCATGATAAATGCCAAACAGATAATATTTTTTTCAGCAAGAGTGTTGATAATGGGGCAACTTTTACTAAACCCATCAATCTGAGCAATACCACGCTAGCATTTGTTCCTCAACTAGCAGCATCAAAAAATAATGTGCTTGTAGTGTGGTCAGAAGATCAGTATCCTGATGTATTATTTACAAAAAGTTCTGATGGAGGTTCCACTTTTAGCAATAAAATTAATCTAAGCAAAAAACTTGGTTATAATTCAGAAGCTCCACAGATTGCTGTAAATGGAAATAATGTCTTTGTTTCTTTTTATCATTATTCTAATTCTGGCGCTAATGTGCTGAATTCTAGTCAAGGTCTATACCTTACAAAAAGTTCTGATGGGGGCAATACGTTTGGCGAACCCATCAAAATATCCTCAGAGGGTAATATCTGGGCTTCCACTTTGGATATTACATCAGGAAAAAATGTATATTTTAGCTGGAGGGCTTTTAACATTACTTCACATAGGGGAGATGTATTTTTTGCCAAAAGTGGTGATAATAATGCTATTGATAATGTAATTAATCTGAGCGGCAGCCTCGAAGAAAATGGCAACCTAGAGCCTAAGTTGGCTGTAGATGGTGGAAATGTCTATGTTGGCTGGGATGTGGATACCCCAGGAGATAACATCTATTTCAGAGCAAGTAATGATGATGGGAAAACATTTGGAAATATAATAAATCTGAATCATGAAATCAAAATCCCAGAATTTCCATTTGCATCTCTAGTTCTATTGATCAGTATTACATCATTGATTATGCTATACCGGATGAAATTTAGAAAATGAAAACTCGCTCAATAATTACAATTATTGCAATACTTGTCATATCTGGAACAGCACTTGGAGTCTTTATTGAAAAAGTAAACAAAAATCAACAACAACCATATGCTGGAATAACAATTAATGGATTAAAAGAAAATTATACAATAAACGAACCCATTATTTTCTCTGTAACAATTAAAGGCTATGGTTCAGGTTGTGGTGATACTAAAGCCATAATTAAAAAAGAAAATGATTCGCAATTCAAATCTCCAGTGTGGGGTTTTGGACAACAATGCACTTCAAGTGTAAAACAAGATAATTTCAAATTCAATGCACTGCCAGTAAACACCAGCATAAGCCAGGCAGGAAATTACATTCTGATGACATCATTTGATGACTTTACTGTGCCATATCATGCAATAACCGAAAAGAAATTTTCTGTAATACAGTCTGTTGGTACTATTACAAAAGAAAATACTTTTGGCATTAACGCAACTGTATATCACAGCCATAGATCATATTCATGTCCTTCTGACGTTCCCTGTTTTAATCCTCTAGTGTATTATCTTGTAATATCTGCCAAATCGCATACATTTCTTCTAAATTACCATATTTGTGATGGAGTTTCATGTGTAAATGAGGATGCAAACGCACAGATGTTGGAAGATTGGGGAGCCATAGTGAGATTGCCAGATCTTCATTGGAATGATGGGGACTTGGTCGACATACAAGTGCAGTTACCTATTAACGGCTCACTTGTATTTGATAAAAATTTTGCATATGACTCAACTCATACTCACAAGTTCTGGGTTGACCTTGGCACGTCAAAAATAATCCCGGAGTATTAAAAAATGAAAACTCTACATCTAATCGTAATTACTACAGTATCAATTGGTTTCGCATTAGTATGGCATTTTGCAAACTTCTATGACTTTGAGCCAAGTACTACAGATGACCCATTTGGAATTAATGCAACCGTAAGCTATGTGCACAACCTGAAAATATCGTGCATTAGACAACCATGTGGACCGCTTAATGCTTTTGGTCTGTCATATACATCACAAAAGCCTGTTCAGCTCATTTCCTATAACATCTGTGGAGGAATTTATTGCATAAAACAAGGAAACTTTGCATCATATGGAAGAGGAGGAACACCTGACAGTCCAGTGTGGGGAGGAGGTACTACACTTGGTGAGATTCCATGGAAAGTTGGTGATATTGTAGATATCAGATTGAAGGTTCAACCAGTCACAATAAAGGAAAATGGTGACATTGTTCCAGAACCAGAAAAGACGATGTTCATTGATCTAGGTCAGTCAAAGATTACTGAGAGAATTGATTGAAATGAAAACTCTACCATATTCTATTATGATCATCATTGGAATTTCCGGTTCTGTAGCTTTGTGGAGTTGGTATTTTCTTGTACCTGAAAATGATCTAGCAGGAAGTATTTCTGAAATAATGAATGTGGATAACACTAATTCATCCATAAAATTTACTATGGTTAATGGAACTTTATACCACATTTACGAAACTGAAAACAAACCTGAAGTAATAGTTCTTGATGTGAATGCAACGGGAAATGGTTATCTGCATATTACAATTCCAAGACTGGTGTTAGATTTTAAGAATCCAAATGGAAGTGATGGCAAGTTTTCAGTATTTGAGGCAGGTCAAGAGGTTAATTTTACCGAAATAAAAAAAACATCAACTGAACGAACTTTGTACATACCATTCAAAAAAAGTATTACATTCATTGAAGTTGTAAAACCAAATTCATAACTACAACATCATACTAAGATGATAATTCCAAAAAAGAAAAAAGATAAATCTCTGTGTCACGTATATGATCTAGGAATTATAATCACGGACATTATTGTTTTAGATCCCCCCGGGCCCGTAGATTTTTTTAAATACTACAATGACGAGTTCAAAAGGGCTCGACACAACTGTTATCGCGGGAACCTAGAAAAATTCTACGCCAGTTTTTTAAACCATGCATATCCAGTACAACATAAAACCTCCTCCTCGGATTCCAGAACTTGCAGCAACCAGAATCAAGGCCTTGTCTATCGGACCACGAATAAATCCAAGCATCTTTTGTATCTCTTCTCTTGTGTATCCTCTACTGTCAGAGTAGGTATTGTCATGTTCTGGAAATGTATAGGAAATTCTCTTCCATGCAACCGGGACATCATTCATGTCAAGTAGTTTTCTAATCGGTTTGAAGAATCTTGGAAAAGAGTTTGGGCTAAGATAATCATCATCAATCCTTGGAAGGTCAGTCCTTTCCTTGAGTTTTTTTGATAATGTCAATAACAGGCTGGTAATCCACTCTGGGTCTGCTTTTGCCTTGTGGACTAGTTGTGACGCCCTCTCCTCAAATGTGCCTTCAAGAACATCTTCAAAGAAATCGCACAAGATGCGTTGTAATGTACGAGTATACTTTTCCTTGGTGGCTTCAGCCCTTATCCCCTGGTAGAACAGGCCTATTGGCTCGTCTGTCACCTTTTGTATCTCGCTTTTGCTGATCTTCATCATTTGTCCTCTTTTCGGTTTGGAACCCTAAAAAGGACATTATTGTAGCGGGCCCGGGGGTTATCGCACCGACAGTGGAAGTGTGCTACCCAATTTCAGGTAACTTTTCCAGCACCACTTTGTTGTTTGGAAGTACTGCAACGAATCTCCAGCCGTTTGAAATCATCTCCTCGGCCTCATCGCATGTTGCAACTTTTTGAGTCAGGAATTGCAGACGCTTAGTATTCTAAGTATCTCTTGCACCTGCTCAGGTGTTGCCTTTTCCAGTTCGTTGCGAAGTTGCTCTTTTTGTTTTAGCACTGGGTCCTCTTCTTTTAGTTCTAGATCAA
>JAJSDS010000005.1:27251-42672 GCA_028580875.1 Nitrosotalea sp. | reverse complement strand
GAATAAAAAACCAGTATCTGATTTTAAGAAGTACCATTTTTATAATTGCCAATTACAAAATCTTGCATGTCAGATTCAGAATCAAATTCAATCGCATGCTCTCTACTAATCGACCTAAAAGGCTGCCAAGAATTAAAAAAACTCAAGCAAGGAATCCAATATTCAATAGATCTGGCAAAAGAACCTAGTATAGTTTTCAAAGATTCGGTAGGAAACAAAAAGGAGATGAAATTCAAGCAAAACTGTACTGTTACCGTAACCAATGAAAAGATACTCTACAATCGTGACGATGTAATAATAAAATCTGTATAATTCCCATGAAAATACTTATGGGTGCCTTGAAATCAAGGTTTTACATACATGGAAAACCTACTTAACAACGAAGAGATTGATTGGCTCGTCAAGTTCTTGTCTGGAAAAGGCAGTAATGACGAAGTGATTGAAAAAATAGTCCGGATAACCACCAAGCTTGAAAAAATGAAGCGCAGATAAATGCAGTGATAGGCGTCTCAGTTTTTTAGTTTTTTAAATATTATACGTAATTTATTCAGGTTCGACTGGGCATAAAGTTTAATTCAACAATTAGAACAAAAGCAAAACATGCGAATATTGCAGTTACATTGCGATTACATAGAATATACTCCAGTAAAAAAAGAAATAAAATCTGCCGAAGATCTTGATCCACAATCCAAGCGATTTGAGGAAATCGTGGTTGCATTTGTGGCAGTAGAAGAATCTGATAATGCAGATGTTGCAAAAAGAGCAATCACTGAAATTTCAGAATCAATGAAAAAAATAGGCTGTGCAAAATTATTGCTATATCCATATGCTCATCTGAGCTCAAAACTTGCATCTCCAACTACCGCATTACTATTGCTGCAAGACATGGAAAAAAACGCTCAGGGACTTGAGGTATCAAGAGCTCCATTTGGTTGGACAAAATCATACAAACTCCAAGTCAAAGGTCACCCGCTTGCTGAAAATTCAAAGACAATAACAGCTGGAGAAGAAAAAGAATCATCATCTAATGCATTGAAAGCCGAATCCAAGATTCAATCATTCTGGCATATATTAACACCAGATGGAAAACTACATGACATTAACAGCTTTAATTTTGCAAAACACCAAAATCTCGAGGTTCTTGCAAAATATGAAGCGGCCAAAAAAAGAGCAGTAGACGAGCCTCCGCCACATGTAAAGCTGATGAAAAAATTAGCCATTGCAGATTATGAGCCTGCATCAGATGCCGGCAACATGAGATTTTATCCAAACGGCAGATTGATGAAATCACTGATTGAGAGATACGTAACAGACAAGGTGATGGAGTATGGAGGATTTGAAGTTGAGACTCCAATCATGTATGACTCTCACCATCCAAGCATGGAAAGTTATTTTCACAGATTCCCAGCACGCCAATACAGCATTGACTCTGAAGGAAAACATCTATTCTTGAGATTTGCTGCATGTTTTGGTCAGTTCTTGATGGCAAAAGATTTCCAGTTGTCATACAAAAATTTGCCATTAAAATTGTACGAGCTTACAAGGTATAGTTTCAGGAGGGAACAATCTGGAGAACTCGTAGGTCTTAGAAGATTGCGCGCTTTTACAATGCCTGATTGTCACGCAATGTGTATGGACATGAATCAGGCAAAAGATGAATTTAGAAAAAGATTTGATTTGTCAAGAGATGTGATAAAAGGTCTAGGCATTGATGATAAAGATTATGAAATGGCAATCCGATTTACTGAAGAGTTTTACAACGAAAACAAGCCACTGATTGAGGAACTTGTGGCAAAACTTGGAAAACCAGTACTAGTTGAAATGTGGAAGGAGAGATTCTTCTATTTTGTACTAAAATGGGAATTCAACTATGTAGACAACCTTGGAAAAGCTTCTGCCCTGTCAACTGATCAAATTGACGTAGAAAATGGGAAAAGATACAATATCGATTTTACAGATACTGATAACAAGCCACAAAACCCTATCATATTACACAATTCGCCAAGTGGTGCAATTGAGCGAGTGATATACACACTATTAGAAAAAGCTGCAACCGACCAAAGAGAGGGAAGAAAACCCATGTTTCCACTATGGCTTGCACCAACACAGGTAAGGCTGATTCCGGTAAAACCTGAGTTTTTAGATCATTGTGAAAAACTTGCTGACAAACTCACAGAAAACAACATCCGCGTTGACGTGGATGACAGAAACGAAAGTGTAGGAAAAAGCATCCGTGATGCAGAGACAGAATGGATACGATACATAGTAGTAATTGGAGAAAAAGAGGCAAACTCCCAAGTCTTGTCAATTAGGGACAGAAAATCAAAGGATCCACAAAATCTCTCAGTTGATGAATTTATTGAAAGCATCAAAGAAGAGACTAAGGGTAAGCCGTTTATGCGAATAAACATGGGCCGAAGCGTAGCAAAAAGACCACAGATAATGGTATAATATAATCAAGACGAATCCAAATCGCGCGGGTCAAGTTGCAATGATTTATTGAAACACTCCAAGGCTTCATCATACCTTCCAAGCCCTCGCAGTGCCACTCCCTTTTTGTTGAGCAAGTCAGGATCATTTGGTTTGATTATGATTGCCTGATCAAAATAGCTCAGGGCTTTCTCAAAATCTCCTTCTATTAGAAACTGGGAACCCTTATTGACAAGTTCTGAAATGTTTTTTTCCACAATTTTGTATCTTACTGCTGCCTTAAGTCACTTGCGGGATAGGTTCATTGCAATGACTTCGGACATTAGTTTTGCTGCAACAGACGCTGTTGCACCATTATCATATGGTGGACATAGTTCCACAATATCCATGCATCGTATCGTATTATTTTCTAGTGCATATATCATGTCAAATAGTTCACGTGAGGTGATTCCCATTGCTTCAGGGTTGCCAACTCCTGGTGCAAATGCTGGGTCTAGCACATCAAGATCAATGCTTACATAAATTTTATCAAAAGTTGACATGAAATCTTTTACCATCTTTGGGCCCCTACCCTCTCTGACATCCTTGTCTGTTACAACATTTACCTTGTGTTCTGTCTTGAATGCGAGTTCTTCTTTTACGAACGACCTTGCACCGACGTGTACAATGTTTTCTGCCCCTCGTTTTTCTATTATCCTTCTAAGGTATGCAGCATGACTGAGTTTAATGTCAGCATATTCATCTCGTAAATCATAATGTGCATCAAATACAATGTATCCAGTCTCTTTTGGAAATGACATGTATGTTCCATATGTAATCAGGTGCTCTCCACCTAGAATTATCATCTGCTTGTTTCTTTCTGCAAGCTCAGTTGTTATTTTTCCAATCATGTCAAGCACTTCTGTTGCAACTACTGTATGGTACGTATTTCCAAGGTCTTCGATATTGACACTTTCCAAATCTACGTTAAATCTTGTTGAAAATATTTCTATATTGTTAAAAGCTTGTCGTACTGCGTCTGGCCCAAATCTCGTTCCAGGCCTAAAAGAGTGTGTAGAATCAAACGGAATTCCATAAACAATTGCAGACACTTCGCCGTCTTCACTAGGACTAGTTATCAACGGGTTTCTATTCATGTATAAATCAAGAAAACTCATCTGCGTAAGGCTCATCATTTTGTGGTGATATAATAATATTTCAAATACTGATTTTTTTAGTGAATAAAAAATTAGATTTTTTCAGAGCTGGCAAAAATTGTGCTGTCTCCAAAAAACCTCTTTTAGATTTGAAATCATAATGTTATCTGACCTCAAGTAAAATCTTTGAACTAGAGTTTTTTGTCGTAAAAACAGAACTAATTGTATAGGACTTGTCTTGCGATCGGATTACATTCTACGTGTACCTGCTCATCGCTTGGCCTTCTGCAGTGAGAACAAACAAACTGGTTTACCTCGCTACATATGGTACAGCGTTGAAATTCCTGCATGGTTACACCACAGTTTCTACATGAATCTTTTCGCATACTTGTAATTTCTATAACTTTCCTTATAAATTATAGTGATGTGACTCTTGACACACAGGTGTAAACATTTGACCAATTCTTGGGTTTTTTCAGGTCATTTCTGTCTGCATCATGGTCAATAAAGCGATCATATTTGACCTGATTGTATTACTTCCAAAAGAACTGGTCAAGACCAGTCTGTTTTGGCTCTCCAATCAGACTTGCAAAGTCAAGGTCCATGGAGGACAAAATTTGGTCAAATGTACTTTCCATAAACTCCATGTATTTTGGGGTGTCAACCTCATCAGGTCTTGCAAGCTCAACAGGTTTTACCCCGGGTTTGTTGATTATTTTTACATAATCTATAATGTCTCCTTTTTTAACTTCCCGGATTGATTCTAATAGTTTGGCTGCCCTGATATGTTGCGGTATGGTCTTGACATATTCTGATGGTGCCTTGCTTAACATCACATGGAATGCAAGGTCTGTTAAAGGAATCTGTCTTGCCTTTAGTTTTTTGGCGTATGTGGATATCATGTCACCAATCTTTGTCTTTGATTGGGTAAACTCTTGCGCATTTTGTACATGTGATAAAATTTCTAGTATTTCATAAAAGAGATTTCGAATAAATGGAGGCGTGTGGGATTTTTTTCCTGTTAGTCCCTTGACATCTACCTTGCCGTCTTTTTGCACCCCAAGATAATTTTTCTTTCGTGTACTAAATACAACATAACGATATTCCTTGTCCAAGTCAAGGTCAACTCCGAATTCAGTTTTTGCCCACTCGACTACGCCCTGCACTTGATCTTGTGACGGGGCTTTCAAAAATAATGAATCAGTATTATGCAATAAAACATTGCCTAGCCCACCACAAAAGTGATGATTCTTTGTTTCCAAGTCGTACACATATCCGCTTATGTTGAATCTTTCAATTTTTTTGATAACATCTGATTGTTTTATTCTTGTGTCTTTTTGATCTTTGATTATTCTTATCCTGCATACGTTTGGCTTGTCTTTTCTTATTTGTAACGAGTATTCAAGACCCAATTGCTCAAACATTGTGATAATGCCAGCCATCACTGTTTTGTGTATCTGATCAAGTATTATCAACTCGTTCTTGTCAGTATGGCCGTCCCCCTCCAGCATTCCTCTAATGAATGCCCTTTTTGCCTCAATGTTTGCATTTAGTATGGGTTGTGGGACTCCTTTGTGGTCATCCCTATAACAGAAAAATCTGAAATAATCAACAAACAGTTTATGATTGTCCTTTGGAACCAATGCGTATGTGGCAGAGCTTTTACGTATGTCCATGATGAATGTTTCCAAAGCTAGATGTTCTTGTATGATTTTTTGTGCTCTTTGTAACATCTTCTTGTTCTGATTTACAATTCGCCATGAATATTTGGCTTGTTTTTCATATTGATACGTGTTGCATGTACCTTCTGCGATAAAAAGACCAAATAGCCATCCCAAGTCTTGATTCACATAAACTTTAGATTCTGCTTTGAAAGGAATTAGATTAATTTTGTCTCCAATTTTTAGCGAGGATGGTTTTACACTTTTACCATTTATGATTAGGCTGTGATCCTCGGTACACTCTACAAATCCCTTTCTAGTGAGAATTCTGTATCCCTTTTTCTTTACTTTGTGTCTGTAAATGTACTTGATTTTTGTAAAACCTTTATCTGTCAACACTGTGATGTCACCGAATTTATCATATCTTGTACTACTTACAGTCTTTGGCATCAAAGATTCGATTGGTATCAAATCTACTGTTCCATCTTTTCTACGAATAATGATTGGTGTATCAGGAAGTACACTATCTCCGTACAAAACTTCAATGCCAACTGACTTGCATTTCTCAATTGTTTCCAAGATGGTATATCTTCCAACTGCAGTTGTAGCTTCTGCTACAGGTAAGCAATATAATGGAAATATTTCTGCACCCATCACACCATAGCTTGCATTCAAAATGACCTTAAGTGCCTGGCTTACTACAGTATACAATTGTTTTTGGTCAGCAGAGAGACTTGGGTTTTTGGATAAACTCTTGTAATAGTTTACACGCAAATCCCTCAACGAGCCAATCAATGTGGCAGTAAGACCGTTTTTCTTGGTGCAAACCCAGTGGGTTGTGCCAGGAATTGTATTTGTTTTGCACTCATCATGGGTACATCGCACTGTCTCATATGATAGATTTCTTACCTTGATGATACTGGGATACAGGCTTGCAAAGTCCATCACGGATACATTGAAGTGAATTCCCTCAGTGGGTTCTACCACCAAGCCTCCACGGTACTTTTTGTCTTTTATGACAGCTTCAGTGGATGCAGCCCCTGATTTTAGGTCAAGTTCCTCACGTCTTGGAATGAGGTAATTGTGTTTTCGGTGTTCATAATAAAACAGGCTTCGAATCCATTGTGATACTCCCATTCTTGATATGTCATCAATTGGCATGCGACCAATTCTTGTAATGACAACAAGCAGGTTCATCAGTAAATCGTTGTTAAAACTGGTAAGCTTTTGCGTGATTCTTGCATCGTTGAAACAATAGTTTGCAAGCTCGTACAGTGAAAGATCTTCAAGTTCACCTTCATATTCTGTCTTGGATTCATCAATTAGTCCCTCACAGATGCTGTTTAGTGAAAAATCATTGTACTTGTGGGAAAAGGCATAGATTTGAAATGAACGATTTGAAAATGTCCTGTATAAGTCAATATGTACGCCTTTTTTGAGCGTTGCAGAATCCCGCATCATGATTAATGGTATTTCTTTTAGTGGAACACCCAGTCTTTCTGCCCTGTTGTACATGAATGGCATATCAAATTCATCTCCGTTAAATGTCAAGACAAAAGGATAGTTCTCTAAAATCTTGAATGCGTCCCGCAACATGTCTGCCTCCTTGTCTTCATCATAGAAACTAATCTTGACATCTTTTGGAAGCTCGTCGGTCCCCATGGGCATTCCGTTTCTTTTCAACACAAAGACTGCCTTGAAATCATCACTTGCACAAAATCCTATTGCAGTAATTTTTTTATCGGCAACTTTTGCATCAGGAATTCTCCCCGTCTCAGACTCAACCTCTATATCAAATGTAATTCTTCGTATGTTTGGCACAGGTTGGTTGAGAAGATTTGCCCATTCTGTGATGTGATTCTGAAATTCTTTTGTATCAATCATGCCAATGTTTGTCACTTTGTCATATAGTAATCCCTTGAGTGCAAGCTGGACCTCGTCAGGTATGGGATACGAGTATTCCTTGAGTTTACCGTCGTCTATTGTATAATATCTTCCAACAATTAGCAAATTGTCATAAAGATAGTTTTCATAATACTTGATGTCAGACTCCCATGTCTCCATTATATTCCTGATACTCTTGTCAGTCATTGTTCCACCGATTGCAAGAGGGTCTGTTACAACTATTTTTGTCACGTCAATCATGCGGTCCTTTAACAAATCTTGTATCTTGGTTCTCTCTAGTTTTACAATGTCCGTTCTACTTGACAAAAATTCTAATTCAGTGGGATCTAGTTTAGAATAACAATATGGCTTGTGCCCCGTGTTGTCAAACCAGAGTTTTAGTGTTTGAGATTTTGGCTCATAAAATTTCAATATTGCGCATTTTTTCAGACCATCATATGCTGCGGACACCAGTAGTGCAGGTGGCATAGTGGTTGTTACTTCTTCTACTGCATTTGACATTTACATCATCACTTGGGAACTAGATTGGCATGCGGTTCTTCAAGCAGAACTTTTATCCAGTGATTTATCCTGTTTCGGTCCAGGACCACTACTTGCAATCCTGCTTCGTGTAACAACTCGTAATCTGTTTCAGGATAACTTCCAAGGCAAACTATTTTTTTAATTCCTATTGTTATTGCCATCTTGCTGCATTCAAGACATGTCACAAATGTGGTATACAATGTGGCATCTTTTGTACCAGAACCTACTCCAAGTATTGCACAATGCATTATGGCATTTGCCTCTGCATGGTTACACAGACACCTGTCAAGGCCCTCGCCTGAGGCAATTTTACCTTCCATTCGAAGCTGGCACCTCTTACAGCCGCCTTCAAAGCAATTTTTGACACCTGGCGGAGTTCCGTTATACCCTGTTGCAATCTGCCTGTTTTCTCGTACTATTACTGCACCCACCTGCCTTGTGATACAGTTAGATCGTAACTTTGCAAGTTCTGCCTGTAGCATAAAATATTCATCCCATGTTGGGCGGTCAAATGACTTGTTCACATCAGGAACTGTATCACGCTTCAATATAAGATTACAAATTTTTCAAGTGTAACAAAAAGAAAGCAAAGCTCAGCTCTTTATCCTAAACAAGCTTTTTACCCAGATATTGAGAAATATGGATTATTGAGCGGCAACTTTGTAGAACACAAGTATATTAGAAAATCAAGCATCGAACACAGAGATTATCAGGACAACTTGGCAAAGCAGGCAATGTCTGAGAATTGTTTGATTGTACTTCCAACAGGGCTTGGAAAAACTACGGTTGCATTACATGTAATTGCAGAATTTTTGTCACGTGGAAAAGGTGGAGTCTTGTTTTTGGCACCCACCAGAGTTTTGGCTCACCAGCATTACGAATTTTTAAAAAATAATTTGTTAATAGATGATGTTGCCCTAGTTACTGGTGAAGACCTGCTTGCAAAAAGAAAAAAACTGTGGGTAAACAGTGTGATTTGCGCTACGCCTGAAATTGTAAAAAATGATCTTGACAGGCAGATTGTATCACCAGAACAATTTTCATTGGTGATATTTGATGAGGCTCACAGAACAGTTGGAGATTATGCATATTCTGGAATTGCAGAGCGTTTTGCAAACATGGATGTTAGAATAATCGGCATGACTGCCACACTGCCAAGTGAAAAACAAAAGGCAGAGGAGATGATAAAGATACTAAAGATTGCAAGCATTGCCCAGAGAACAGAAGAAAGTCCAGATGTGAGTCCCTATGTACAACAGACTGAAACCCAGTGGATTACAGTAGAGCTTTCGCCTGAGATGAAAGAAATCCAGGCCCTGATAAAAGCCACAATTGATTCGAGATATTTAGAACTCAAACGACTGGGGCTGAATCTTTCTGGCAGCAGGTCAATGTCAGAACTTTTGCGTGTACGTGAATTTGTCTTGCGACAAAATAGGCGAGCAGCCAAGCCACTTTTTACAGCAATACGTCTGATACATGCACTAAATGTATTCGAGTCTCACGGAGTAACATCTTTTCTTAGATTCTGTGAAAGAACACAGGAAAAGAAAGGTGTTGGTATTAGAGACTTGTTTGAAAACGATATGAATTTTGGAAAAGCAGTAAGACTTGCAAAGCAAGCACAGGAAAAAGGAATCGAGCATTCAAAGATAGACAAGCTAAGAGAAGTTTTGCAAGGAATCTCTGGCAAAGCACTTGTCTTTACAAGCTATCGTGATTCAGTTGATGTAATACACCAGAAATTAAACGAGCTTGGAATCCCTGCTGGATTTTTGATTGGGAAGGCAGGAGAGACAGGCCTCAAGCAAAAAAAACAGATTGAGACCATACAAAAGTTTAGAGACGGAGAATACAAGGTGCTTATTGCAACAAGGGTCGGAGAAGAAGGACTTGATATTTCCGAAGTCAATCTAGTGATATTTTTTGATAACGTCCCAAGCTCTATTAGATATGTACAGAGAAAGGGACGCACGGGCAGAAAGGATTTTGGAAAACTAGTCGTCTTGATTACAAAAGACACTACTGATGAAACGTATTACTGGATAGGAAAGCGTAAAGTCACAGCTGCTAAAGGCATGGGTGAAAAAATGAACAAGTTCCTAGAACAACAAGACACTCAAAAGATCAAGACAAAGACTGGACTTGACTCGTTTTTTTGAATGTGGTGCTTGTCTTCTACATGTCAGGTAAAATCACAGTTAAATATCATAGAACTGCCACAAACTTTTGATGAATGTTACAAGAAATGTACTTTTCATAATGGTTCTTCTTATCGTACCATCACTCATGCTTCCGATATATGCTGATGGGTCTTCCGGACTTTCCGCAACTACAAACAAGAGTTCTTACCAGCCCGGCGACAAGGTAATAATTAGCGGATCTGTTGAAAAAATAGTAAACAGTGATCCAGTTACCATAATTGTACGAAATCCCATGGGAAATGTCTACGATGTAGGACAGGTAACCTTGCTGAACAACCTGTTTATACATGATTTTGTATTAAACGATGACTCTCTTGGGGGAATGTATGATGTCAACATAAAATACGGCACAGTTTCAACACAACTTCATTTCATGCTTGATGCAGGTTCTCTTAGTACGATTTCAGTTTATGACAGCGAGATCAAAATAAGAACAAACGGTACAAACCCAATAAAATATGGAGATGTTTCTGTCTCTACAGTTGACAAGACAATTACAATTTCCATGGATACATCAGGTGTACAGGGCAGCTCTGCCAATCAACAATACCAGATTCCAAAAAAAGTCATTGACGCACCGGGCGGAAATATAATACTTAAAGCAGATGGAAATCAAATCTTGTGTGCACAAAGTGAGACTGACACAATGCGAATACTTGATTGCAGCATACCTGCAAATTCTACCAACATTGAGCTTGCAGGTACTGTAGTAATTCCAGAATTTGGCCCACTTGTAGGCCTTGCAATATCTACATCCATAGTTGCAGCAGTAGTATTGTCGAGAGCCTCCAAGATTCACTTTTAGGTTTTACTGGTTCTGCAGGCTCTGTCCTACTGTTATGTACCTTATCTTGTCGCGTAATTGCTGGATTGTTGTTTTGTATTTTGCAATCTCTTTTTCTGTGACATAGTTTTCATTTTCAAATTTGAGGACATGGGACTCGCATATCCAGAGAAATTCCAGATCATATGATATGGAATCATGTGATGAGCATCCTGCTATTGTTCCTGGGTGTTCTTTTTCAAATTGCATCATCTCAGGAAGCCTTTCCACGTTGTTTTTTACCACATGCAGAAACGAATCTAGCTCCTGTTTTAGGGAATGGTTGTCACGAATTTGTTGTGTCCAGACAGGCTTGGTCTTGTCATGGTGAACAAGTTCTTTGTCAGATAGATCAACACCAAATGTGTCCAAAACATCTCGTGTTATCTCATCGCGGACAGTTTCTGACATTTTTATCAACTTGTCAGTTGTATTATCCTTGAATTTCATGCCTTTACATCTTGTTGTTGCGTGATACTATGTTATGTTCAAATAATATAACAAATTGGTTTAGAGACTTGGCAGTAAAGGTGTAAGAAAAATAAAAGAAAAAGTTGGAGTGCTAGGACCTAATGTTTCCAGAATTTCCGCCGTCTGCATCGTTGTAGTTGCACCATTGGTTGACTGATGTACTTGATTGGAATTGAGGATCTAATTTGTATGACCAGCCCCAGTGAATTTGATTAAAGTCACTTGTGCTGCTAAAGTATGCAGATATCCAATCATACGCATTCGGTGTATTTGTTTGTGTACCATATGGCTTGAGTATATTTGCCATGGTGCCTCCATAGTTGAAGGTTCCAATATTTCCATGAGTTGGATTTGCACCTGGAGCAAATGTTCCATTCATAGTAGCTACATAACCTCCAGTTATTTCACCAAATGATGATTCATTTTGCAAGTGTGTCCCAGTTCCTGGGTCATGACCGCCTTCTGGTGAGACAAATATGCCATCATATTTTTTCAGTACATAAAATGAATTGTCTGCAAGCTTCCATACTTGTATATGTTCTTTGAAATGGTCAAGTGCCCAAAAGCCACCACCTACGCCAGAATCTTGATCATTTTGTGCAATAAGTGAAACGTCCAAGATTTGTTTTGCACCTTTTAAGTGAGGTTCTGCCAAAAAGCTTTGACTTGGACAGATGTTTTGGTTCCCATGAAAACCATCATGATCATTTTTGAACTGTTTTGGTTTGTCATCTCTGTCAGAGAATGCATTTGTTGCATAGCTTGTCCCCACAGTTCCGCTAAATGCTATAACAGACAGTATAAGGACACTAGCCAGCGCCATTGCATTAATTGTTCTAGTCATTGAAAACGTAGTGGACTCTGTGTTATTTAGATGTGATCGAACAATTCTCATCGTTATTAAGAACAATGTATGTTTTCAAAAGATATTTAACATCTTTGCCAAGTTAGTCATCATATGATTACATACATTCTTGCCACATGTATCCCTGGAAACGAAAAAGAAGTAATACAAAAAATCAAGGAATTGCCAAACGTGGTAGAAGTAAATGGAATCATGGGAAAATATGACATATTTGTGAAAATCCAAGCAGGTGAAGTAATCAAAGTGGATTCTACAATAGGCAAACTAAGAGGCGTTCCACACATCACAAGCACGGTATCAATACCTGTTTTGTATGGCCAAGGTGGAACAATAGATGATGAAAATCTCTAGCACTAGTAATTTTTGCACATAGTTTGACACTAAAGATTATCTATATTGGTCACGCAATTAATGCATGTCAAAAGTGGTGGATGTTGCAGACCCAGAAAGAATCAGCAGGGTGCCTGACAAGACTGTAATGCTGATGTCTGGTGGAAATTTTGCAGAACAGGGCCACATTGTAAAAAGTGTAAGCCTGAACTTGTACATTCAAAGAAAGGATGAAAAACTTGGGCCGTTTTCATTGATTACTGTACTTGTTGAGACAGACAAGGGACTAGTCGAGATGACATATGATGAGGGATACAGGGGCGAAAACGCAATAGAGGAAGCTGCTACATTTCTTACATCACATATTGGCATTTCGGGACTCATCTTAAGATCAGTCATGCAACTAAACCAGTCTCTGAACAAAAATAATTTATTGGTGCTACAATCAGATGATAAAGACGTGGAATTTTATGAAGTTTGAGAGAAAACCAATTGAAATTGTTCCAACTTGCGCAATGTGTTCCAAGCCAGTAAAAGAACACAACCCGGAACAAATGAAATTATGTACGGAAGAAAGAAGACTGTCACAAGAAGCAAAAAAAGCAAACGAACACAAAACCCAATAGATTTGGTTCGCTATAATGCAGTGCCACCTGATTTGTATCTGAGAGTAAAAAAGGGACTTCAAAATGATCATGTCTTGTCACAATATCCATCTTTTCACGAATCAATGTACAACTCATTTGAGATTGTATCCCTTGAAGGAAAAGTTGCAGTATATTATTACAAAGATGGTATACTTGCAGTAGAAGGAGATGAGGGCAACTCGTTTTTTCGTAGAATAGTGCGTCAGGTCAACAGGATAATATCAAAGAAAGAATATTTGTAAAAAATCACAGATCAAGTTCACTTGCATCTTGTAGTTTTTCAGTCAGATCAAGATATGTGTACGGGTCTAGTTGTTTTGCAAATCCCTTGTCTATGTTGATTAGATAAATTGAGTGTAGCCTGGCATTTAGTATATCGTCAATTTCTATTGGAGGGTTTTTGTAGAATCTATCAACAAGATTTTTTATTTTTTGCACCTCTTCGATTTTTCTATCACTCGGGGGTTTGAGAAATAATTTTGGAATAGGCAAGATTCCAACAACTGGTGTTGCCAGTGCAAATTTGGAACAGTGTTTGCTGTACCTTGCTATCTTGCTTGATATTCTTGCCACATAATAGTCAATTGTATCAAGGGCATGGTCAGGCGGAGTAAACCCTGTCTCAATTTCCATTATGAATGTGCCGTCACCTTTTGTAGCAAACACATCACAAACAAGAATGTTTGAGAGTTGTTTTTCAATGTCTACGGTATATCCGTGAGATATTAGGCTTGAAGCACATATTATCTCAAGTACAGAGTGGTTGATTTTTACAAGATTTTTTTTGTAGAGTTCAATTAATCTTTCTCTTACAAAATTTATCTTTGATTTCATTTCAGGTGTCTGTCCTGCAGTTAGTTTCTCAGCTACTGTATACACATCATCTGTGAATTTTTCTAAATCCAAAATCTACTATTTCAAATCTAGTACGGGGTTTAAGAGGATAACTACATGAAATTTGGACATTGTTCTCATCAAAAAATTTTAAAAAGATTTTTTATCAAGATAAAACGTGCTATACGCATGGTGGAATTGTCAAATGACGACAAATTGGTGCTGCTTCAGCATGCCATTGCAAAGTATGAAGATGAGAACACATTGCTCGAGAAACTCAAGGCAGTTTTGCCTCAAAAAGACATTGACAGGGGCATTGCTACCCTCATTGCAACCCAAAGAGTGCGGAGAATTGGTCCTGACGTATTACAAAATAACGTCAGTCACATAGGTGAGTTGCCAGAGATCTTACCACACATCAAGACTATAGTAGACAGCATCTAGATAGGATTTTGCGTTAAACTCAATTTTATAAATAAATTACAATAAACTTACAAATAGATGTAATCCAGACCAGTAAGCATGACGATCAAAAACATCACAGTGTTAGGTTCTGGAATAATGGGCCATGGCATTGCCCAGGTTTCTGC
This sequence comes from Nitrosotalea sp., assembly GCA_028580875.1. Lineage (GTDB taxonomy): Archaea > Thermoproteota > Nitrososphaeria > Nitrososphaerales > Nitrosopumilaceae > Nitrosotalea. The sequence continues at coordinate 28,254 of JAJSDS010000005.1, read as the reverse complement.
CATGTCAGGATATAACGTAGTTCTTCGTGATATTGAAAAGCAATTTTTGGATAAGGCGATGGAAAAAATCAAGTGGTCACTTGATAAGCTAGTATCAAAACAAAAGATTACAGAAGATCAAGGAAAAGAAATTTTTGCAAGAATAACTCCGATAGTTGACTTGGCTGAAGCATTAAAGGACTGTGACTTGATGATAGAGGTTGTACCGGAAATAATGGACCTCAAGAAGAAAGTCTACGCCGAGGTAGATAAAGTCGTTCCACAAAAGACGGTATTTGCATCAAACACTAGCACTTTGCCAATAACAGAAATAGCAAACACGACATCAAGGCCTGAAAGATTTATTGGCATACACTTCTTCAACCCTCCCCAACTGATGAAACTAGTAGAAGTAATACCTGGACAAAAGACATCCAAGGACCTGGTAGATACAACAATTAATTTTGTAAGATCCGTCTCAAAAGAGCCAGTAATTTGCAAAAGAGACGTTCCAGGGTTTATCGTAAACAGGTTGTTCATCCCACTAGTACATGAGGCAGCATATGCAATGGACCGAACAGGTGCAACAAAAGAAGAGATTGATTCTGCTGTAAAGTTTTTGCTACATTTCCCAATGGGAATATTTGAGCTTGCAGACTTTACCGGCATGGATGTGATCCACAAGGCAACACTTGAAATGCATTCTCGTGACAAAAAAGTCATCAACCCACACCCACTGATTGAAAAATTATACAATGAAAAGAAACTAGGACAAAAAAGTGGAGAGGGTTTCTACAAGTATTCTGGAGAACAATATGAAAGAATTAACCTAACAGAAGAGCTTGCAAAGAAATTCAATCCAATACAATTACTTGGAAATATCCTCAACAATGCAGCATGGCTTGTTACAAACCAAGCAAGTGATGTCCCAGAAATAGAAAAGGCATTATCACTTGGAATGGGACTCAAAAAGCCATTGTTTGATACTGCAAAAGAGTTTGGCATACAAAATATTGTACAAGAG
>JAJSDS010000005.1:0-27245 GCA_028580875.1 Nitrosotalea sp. | reverse complement strand
GCGTTATCACTTGGAATGGGACTCAAAAAGCCATTGTTTGATACTGCAAAAGAGTTTGGCATACAAAATATTGTACAAGAGTTGCAAAGACTGTCAAAAGAAAACAAGTTCTACGAGCCAGATCCATTCTTGGTATCATTCAAGTAGAATTAATTTTTTCCAGGATTGTTTTAACAGCTTCTTTTGGTGAAGACACCCCGATTATCAACACATTTTTTCTCTGATCTAAATACTGATCTGCATATTTTTCAGCAGTTCCTCCACTGTTTTTAATTGCAACAATTGGTTTTTTGTGCATGTATGCAGCACATGTCTCAGACAGTGTTCCAGATCCTCCACCAATCATTATTACACCATCTGCTGACAAGGCATTGAGAAAATCTCTTGCAAGACCCATCCCACTAGGAATTATAATGTCGCAATACTCGTTTGCAAATGACGGATCATTTTGTGGTATGATTCCAACAGTAAGACCTCCTGTATCTTTTGCACCATGACATGCAGCCTTCATAACCCCGCCTAGTCCACCAGTAATCAAAACAGCTCCTGATTTTGCAACTTCTACGCCGGTTTCATATGCAAGTGCGGCAGCGTCTGGAGTGCACCCGCTTTCATTGTGACCAACTACTAGAATCTGGATTTTCTTTGTCAATTAATCAAAAATAAAGTAGAGATAATAAAAATTGTATTTAGAAAATGGAAAAGAGGAAAATACCTAATTTTAGGTACTTGTCTCTGTTTTTGGAGTTATAGAAACTGTGCCTTCTGCAGGTTTTGTTGCAGTATCAGTTTTTTTCTTTCTAGGAGCACGTGGTTTTTTTACTTTAACTTCAGTACTTTTTGATTCTGATTTTACCTGAGTGTTTGGTGCTGTTTGTGGTTTTGGTTGCTGAGGCTTTTGTTGAGGAGGTCTTTGTTGATTCTGTTGTGGTTTTTGACCTTGTTGAGGACGCTGACCTTGTTGAGGCCTGTTGCCTTGTTGCTGTTTTTGTTGCGGACGTTGTTGGTTTTGCGGTCTCTGTCCCTGTTGTGGGCGTTGACCTTGCTGTGGTGGTCTCTGACCTTGTGGACGTTGTTGTCCCTGTTGTGGTCTATTTCCTTGTTGAGGCTTTTGACCTGGTCTTTGCCCCTGTTGAGGTCTGTTACCATGTTGTTGTGGTTTCTGGCCTTGTTGAGGACGCTGACCTTGTTGTGGTTTGTTTCCTTGTTGAGGTTTCTGTCCGGGCTTTTGTCCTTGTGGACGTTGTTGGTTTTGCGGTCTCTGTCCTTGTTTTTGTTGTTGCTTGTTTCCTTGATTTGGTTTTTGTCCATGCTGTTTTACATTTGGACTGGAACCAGGAATTGGTCTCATTCTGCTCCAGAGTACACTCATTCTTGCACGATATCCTACACCATATTCTAGCTCATCTGGAACTAGTGTTGCAGGATGAACAAATCCTTGACTTCGAATTGCGATTGCTCGCTTCATTGCAATGTTTCTGACATAATCCCAGTCAACTGAACCAAATCCATCTACTGGACCAGTCAAGATACCATTGTGCATTGAAAACACTAGTGCAGATACTATTGGTATTGCATAGTTGATGCTTGCTGGAGAATTAATCTTCACTGGCATCAATGGCATGTGATGACTTCCTCTAGTATTTCCAGCTACGAGGTGTGGGTTGTTAAATGCAGATCCTGCCTCTTCTGTTGCTGGAAAGTCTTTCTGGGTTCTGATTATACAAATTGGGTCATCTTTTCCGACATATGTTCCTGCAATGTTGTGCAACCTATCAGTTGATGCAGCCAATATTGGCTGGTTGTCTTTTGTGGTCACTGTGGATACGACATATCTTCCAGGATACATTAGAGCGGCTTCTAGTGTTGGCTTGTCTTCCCACATGTTTAGTGTGGCAATCTTGCCCTTTTCTACATCCATTACAGTAATTCTGACACCTTTTGCAAGGTTTTGGTTTACGATCAATCCTGTATTGGATAGAGTGTCAACAAACATTCTATAGAATGGATAGTTGAATGCACCAGGCTCTGTCTTGTCTGCAGCATAAATTGTAAATGCCTCGTTTGGTCTTTCTTCAAATGTCATCTCTGCAACGCCAGGCCCCATACCTTTTACGTTTCCAGAAAATGAATCCTTTAGGAGGTCTTGACCTGCACCGTAAAGTCCTTCACTTTTTGCAACTCGTGTTGCAGCTTCAAATGCGCGCCAAGCAAGTCCATGGACTTGGGAATTGTTAACTCCTTTTGTATGTGTCATGACAATGTGAATATCATCACCACAGTATCCGATGTAGGAATCAATAAGGAGTCCTTTACCATCTTTTCTTACTTGTGGCTTTACAAGATTTCTTACTGCATTTACTAGACCATCACTTGGTCTTGTATGTCCGCCGATTCCGCCGACATCAGCTTTGATTACTGTTACTGTAATTTTCATTATTTGTTGTGATCAAATAGTTCGATTTATACCATGTGAAAAAAATTGATCCTGATGATCGAGTCAGAAAATAATTCAATTTTTGACCGAAAAAAATTCAAAAAATGAAAATGCTAATAAAGCCCTTCTCAAGTAACATCCTTCATGAGTAGCGCAGCAGCACGAAAACCTCACTTGAACATGATTGTCGTAGGACACATCGATAACGGCAAATCTACAACAATGGGTCACTTTCTAATGGAACTTGGCCTTGTAGATGAAAGAACAATTGCCTCACACGCAGCCGAATCCGAGAAGACCGGAAAAGGTGACACTTTCAAATATGCATGGGTCATGGACAATATCAAGGACGAAAGAGAAAGAGGTATTACAATCGACTTAGCATTTCAAAAATTCGAATCTCCCAAGTACTTCTTCACATTAATTGATGCACCAGGTCACAGAGACTTTATCAAAAACATGATCACAGGAGCTTCTGAAGCAGACTGTGCAGTTTTGGTCTTGTCAGCAAAAGAAGGTGAAACTGATACAGCAACAGCACCAGGTGGACAAGCAAGAGAACACGCTTTCTTACTTAGAACACTAGGTGTAGGACAACTCGTAGTAGCAATTAACAAAATGGACGACAGCAATTTCTCAGAAGCAGCATTCAAGACTGCAAAAGAAAAGGCAGAGAAATTGTTAAAGTCAGTAGGTTACAAGCTTGAAAGCGTTGCAATTATTCCAGTCTCTGGCTGGAAGGGCGACAACTTGGTCAAGAAATCAGCAAACATGCCATGGTGGACAGGAAAAACACTATACGAAGCATTTGATGAATTCAAACTACCAGACAAGCCAACAGGCAAACCACTTAGAATTCCAATCCAAGACGTTTACACAATCACCGGTGTAGGTACCGTTCCAGTAGGACGTGTAGAAACCGGAGTTGCAAAACCAGGCCAAAAGATAGTTGTAATGCCATCAGGCGCAGTGGGAGAAATCAAGTCAATTGAAACCCACCACACTGAAATGCCATCTGCAGAACCAGGTGACAACATTGGATTCAACTTGAGAGGTATCGAAAAGAAAGATATCCACAGAGGCGATGTAATTGGAACTGCTGATTCACCACCAAACGTGGCAAAAGAATTCAGAGCACAGATTATAGTTATTCACCATCCAACAGCAATTGCACCTGGATACACACCAGTAATGCATGCACACACTGCCCAAGTAGCAGCAACCATAGTAGCATTTGAAGCAAAAATCAATCCACAGTCCGGTGCAATTGAAGAGAAAGATCCAAAGTTCTTAAAGGCAGGAGATTCTGCAATCGTTAGAATCAAGCCAGTAAGACCATTGTGCATCGAGACATTTGGAGAATTCCCAGAAATGGGTAGATTTGCTCTCAGAGACATGGGTGCAACAATTGCAGCAGGCATCGTAAAAGAAATTACTGAGAAATACACAAAATAGGGATATCTGAATGACCCAGACAGCCCGAATCAAATTAACAAGCACAAGTCTTTTGCGACTTGACGGGGTCTGTACTGAAATCAAGGGCATCGGAGAAAAAACTGGTGTCAAAGTAAAAGGTCCAACACCATTACCAGTAAAAACACTAAACGTTGTTACAAGAAAGTCACCATGTGGTCAGGGTACCAACACATATGAAAAATGGGAAATGAGAATTCACAGACGAGTAATTGATCTTGGCGCAGATGACCGAGCAATAAGACAACTCATGAGAATCAAGATTCCAAACGATGTTTACATTGAGCTTACTTTGAAATAGATTTTGATCAAAATGTCTGAACCAACACCCGAAATACCAGCAGAAGAGAAACCAACAAGCTTTAGTGTTTTCTATTCTTGCATGCGTTGTGGCACCCAAGTGTCCCAATCTGAACTCACAAGACTGCCAGAAATAAAATGCATCTGCGGTTTTAGAGTATTTACCAAGGTAAGACCACCCGTAGTAAAAACAATCAAGGCATTCTAGTAATTTCTTTTTCCGTTGTAACTGTGCATACGTTGCATGTGGGTTCTCATTGCTTCCATACTTGGAAACTCTAGGTTACACATTTTACAATCATATGCCTTGTTGCTGTGATATAGCTGCTGGTGTTGCATGAGATACTCTTGCTGTCTAAATTTAGCGCCACAAATTTCACACTTGAATTTTTTAAAGATGTTCAATTTACCCCAACTTGGCCTTGTGCGAGTCCCAGCATTCTCGACACAGTTGTCCTTCTAGCACCCAGTGTTTTTTCGGATTATACCTTATCATGCCGAGTGTCTTTCCGCATACATGGCATGTTGTTTTTTGTACCTTGAATGTAAGATCCTTTTTATCAAAACATGATTTGCACAACAAACCAGTCATGTCCCATTGGTATCTTGGCTCCCATAAATCTGGAACATCTTTTTCTATTCCACATGTGACACATTTTTGCCTCAGGCTTAACTCGTAAAACTTTTTCATCTGTGAGACATAACAGTCACCGCAAAGCGGTCCCTCTATTTTCCACTCGCTTTTTGGCTTGTGTTTATGACTTGTCTCTTTTTTACAGATATTGCACATGACATGTTTTTTGCCAAATATGTTCATGCTATAAAATAAAACGAAATCCATTAAATAGTTATCATAAAGGAAAAGAGAGAGAACCCTCAGTTCTCAAGAGGTTTATTGGCCTAGTGCTTCTTCAAGAAGTTGGCCTGCGTTTAGCATTCCTTTTTGTTTTGCAATCTGCTCAATTTTTGCATATTGTTCAGCTGTAAAACAAATTGGCATTGAACGGTCTTTCATGATTAAGAACAGCCTTTATGATTTTATATCCTTTTTGTTGATTTGCTTTGATCGTCAAGATCGGTTTTGTTGCCTATTCCTTGAAGACATATTTTCGCTGTCCGCGCAATTCTGGACTGCTTCCCACACCTACAAGTATGAACTCTTTTTTGCCTTCCAATATATTCTGGGTCGGACTGAGCTTGCTTTCATGGATTTGTTCATATTCTTCAAGTGATACTTTTCTCCTATCTCCAATCTCTGCCTCCAGGTTCATGTTTTTTACGATCTCCTTGTATGTTGGCATGATTACACCACTGAATACCATTGCACTGCTTCCACTTCCATACGAGCCAAACCCAAATCTTTTTGATTCCAAGTCTGTGCCTTTTTGGAATTCAAACTCTAGGCAACTTCTAAAGCCCATGTAAAGTGATGCAGTGTAGAGGTTTCCCACCATACTTGATGCAATAAGTGAGCTTGCAAGTTTTGAATCATATGCTTCCTGAAATTCATCAGTCATTGTAAATCGTTTTGTAAACTCGTGGTCTTTTTGCATAAACTCTTCGTCTGCAAGTATTGATTCAATTGTACCTCTAGGATCTTTTGGAACAGGCTCTGTCATTCCCATTTTTTCAACAATTCCCTTCCAGCGAGGTAAGCTTCTCCATTCATGTCTTAGAAGATAGGTCAGTGCTTTTTTGCCCATGTTGCTGTATGGAAGATGCATGTTAACAAAATCAATATAATCGAGAATGGATTCTCCTTCCTTTAGTTTTATTATTCCAGTTGAAAGAGCCTTGTCCTTGTATGCCATCAGAGCTTTTTTGACCTGGATCATGTAAAGCAAGTTGGAATACTGGCCATTTACAATCGGAGTCTCTTTTCCAAACGGCCTGTAAAAGTCATATTCATTTTTAATTGAAGTTGATGTAACCTTTGGATCAAATGTCATCAGTCTTGGGTTGTCATTGAGAAGCATGGCCACAGCACCTGCGCCCTGTGTGTACTCTCCGCTAGATCCCATGTCATATTTTGCAATATCTGATACAACAACTATTGCAGACTTGCCCTCTGCCTCACCTGCCCTAATCCAGTTGGTATTATCATACAAAGCATAAGAACCGCTGACACATGCAAACTTGCATTCAATTCCACCGCAGTGTCCAAAGGAATCATTTCCATAGACTTGTTCCAGCATGCCAATCACATACGAGTTCATGGCCTTTGATTCGTCAAGTGATGATTCTGTTGCAACATATAGTCTGCCAACATCTTTTGGTTCAATCTTGTTTCGCTCCATTATCCTAAGGCATGCGTTTGCTGCCATACATGCTGGGTCCTGGTTAGTATCTACGATAGCCATTTTTGATACACCAAGGCCTCGTTGTAGTTTGTCAGGATCCATACCACGAGCTTTGGCAAAGTCTCTTGCGTCTACAAACAGTTTTGGGATGTAGATGGCAATATCATCTATACCTGCGGCCAATAGCTTCAGCTTTGCAATTGCAGATATAAGGATTTTGAGAACCAATGTTGATCTCAAAGATCGATAATTTTTATTACATTATGGCAATATATGCGAATTCTCTTATGATTTTAGCTTAGATTTGAATAAAACATCAAAAACCTCATAGGGTTGCGCGCCTACAATTTTTGTTACAGACTTGTCTGGTGATATGATGAAAAAGTCAGGTGTTCCTGTAAGGCCAAGATCCTTGGCGTTTGAAAGGCTGCCCTGAACTACGGAAATGTACCTTGACTGGGTCATGCATTGCCCAAATTGGGTAGCATTTAGTCCCACACTCTTTGCAAATGAAAGCAAATTAGCAGATGATGCCCATCCAGTATTTTCTCCATTCCAGTTGTTGTATAGTGTATCATGATATTGCCAGAACTTGCCCTGCTCTTGCGCACAGTGTGCAGCATGAGCCGCATTGACAGAGTCCTGGCCAATTATGACAAAATCTTTGAAGACCATGCGTACCTTTCCTGTGTTGATATAATTTTTGACAATATCAGGCTCGGTTGTATGATAAAACTGGTTACAGTAAAAGCACTGATAATCACCAAACTCTATCATGGTGATAGGAGCATTGTCAGAGCCAAGTATTGGAGATGTATTGTCAATTAACAGGTTCATCGCGGCTTTGGGCATAGTATCATTTTGTGACGAAATTTTCCCAGCATCGCCTTGGGTATTTGCAGTCATTGGGTTGTGAAATCCTTGGCCAAACACTATTGATACTATAACTATGATGGCAACAACTGCACCTATCCCAATCCCAATTGATGGGAGATGAACTTTCAAGAATTCAATTTATTCCTACAGATTATTTAGTTCTTGTCAAAGGGGCAAGCCAAATAAATGGGATTTTTTATCATCATATCGTGAAGAAAGTTTTTGTAAACGGCTATGGTTCAATAGGTAGTCGAATAACCCAGTTCATAGCAGATGATAAGGACATTGAGGTAATAGGAGTAGGCAAGTATTCCCCAGATGACAAAGTGACAGACGCAATATCAAGAGGATTCCATGTGTATGTCCCAAAAGCAAAGACTGAATCTTTTAAAAATTATAAAATTTCAGGCACCATAGAAGACGCAATATCTCAAAGTGATCTTGTCATAGATGCATCTCCTGGAGGTGTAGGATATCAAAATAAAAAAACATTGTATGGACCAAAAAATGTCAGTGCAATTTTCCAAGGCGGTGAAAAAATTGGAGGAGATGAATCTGTTGCAGGATTAATCTTCAACTCTCGTGTAAATTATGAAAAGGCGTTTGATGCAAAATATGTCATGCAAGGAAGCTGCAATGTAACAGGAATGGGAAGAATACTCCAACCTCTAAAAGAAAAATATGGTAAAAGACTCAAGCGATTTGATGCTACATTGCTGAGAAGATGGGCAGACCTTGAGGATTCAAAGACCCAGGTAAAAGACTCTATTGAGTGGACAAGAAAACCACACCACAACGAGGATGTCAAAAGCTACATGGGTGCAGACACTCCATTGTTTATTCGTGCTCTTAAGGTTCCAACAAGACAGATGCACGTCCATCTCATGGACATTCGTTTTGACGGCCCAGCGCCAAGCGCACAAGAGATCATAGATTTGTACAAAAACGAGTATGGAGTTGCAACATTGTATAACGCAAAAGGAACCAAAGATATCCGTGATTATGCCGAGTCAATTAAATTCAATTTCAAGGATACTAACATGATCCACATCCATGCAGATGTAACTGAAGTCCAAGATGATACTGTAAAACTCACATATTCTGATGACCAGACAGGTATTGTTGTACCAGAGAATCATCTTTTGATGCAAGCAATGTTGTTCAAGAGAAAAAGAGAAGATGCGTTCAAGCATACTGAAGAATTATTCCACATGGAGGAAAAGAAAAAACTTCTCCAAGAGCATTTTGCAAAAAAATAATGCTTACATGACAAACTCAAAGAACCGATTTTTAGGCAAGACACGATGTGAACTTATAAAAGAGACACCGCACAAGAGTACATACACAACAATTTGTTCTCAATAAAATCTGAATATTTATCGACTAGTTTGGAATCCATGTCAGACATAAACCATGAAAACAGGTGTAAAAAATAATGGGTACAAACTTGGTTTTAGATATCACAGTACTTGTGATCTTGATTGGATTATCAGGATTTTTCAGTGGTTCTGAAATCGCATTAATTGGAATAAGCAGGGCTAAGGTCAACCAACTTGTAAAAGAAAAAGCAAGGGGTTCAGCATCACTTTACAAACTAAAATCAAACCCGAGCAGAATGCTTGCTACATTAAATCTTGGAACAAACCTGGTCAGCGTAGGCTCTTCTGCTCTTGCAACCGAGGTTTCACTTGGACTGTTTGGGGACAATGGACTTGCAATTGCTATAGGCGTCATGACATTTGTGCTACTAGTATTTGGAGAGATCACGCCAAAATCATACTGTAACGCAAATGCAATCAAGATATCATTGAAGGTTAGCCGAATTTTACTCCTGTTCAGCTATGTGTTTTACCCGTTTGTCATATTATTTGAAAAGATTACAAACGCAATACTAAAGTTGGTCGGCAGTTCACACCAGCCTCCACCAATTACAGAGCAAGAAATCTACAGTGTCATAGAGCAAGGCCTTGAAGACAAGGCTCTGCACAAACATGAGCGTGAGCTAGTCCACGGTGCACTCAAGTTTGACGATATTGTAATTCGCGCTGTCATGACTCCAAGAACCAAGATGTTCATGCTTCCGGCAAAAATGATCTTATTTGACGCAATGCCACTGATAAGCAAGAGTGGCTACTCTAGGATTCCATTATACAAAGATACGACAGACCAGATTGTCGGCATACTAAATGTAAGGGACCTGCTAAAAAATTTGGAAAGAGACGAAAAAATTGTTACACTTGAATCACTTGGAAGAAAACCAATTTTTGTATCACAAGAACAACGAATCAGTAAACTGTTGAGAGAAATGCAAGGAAGGCAGACCCACATGGCAATTGTGGTAGATGAATTTGGAGGAGTGGAAGGATGTGTAACACTTGAAGACTTGCTTGAAGAAATTGTTGGAGAGATAATGGATGAGACCGACATGGAAGAACTCAATTTTAAGATGCTTGATAAAAATACAATGCTTGCAAGCGGAGACGTTGAGATTGACACTGTAAACGAAGTACTAAAATCAGATATTCCGCAGGGTGAGGATTATTCTACTTTGAGCGGCTTGTTGCATGATAAATTAAAAGACATTCCAAGGGCTGGAGATAGAGTTGTAATAGAATCAATCAAGATGACGGTGGAAGAGGCAGCAAATAATCAAGCAACTAGAATCAAGATAGAAAAAATGTCAAGCTAAGTTCTTGGCGGGATTGCAAACTTGTTTTGTGGATTTTTGTGGTAATCTACAGGTATGCTGGAATCTTTCTGACGTCCTGTCAGTATGCCTACAACGGTTTCATCTTTTTTGATTATTCCTTCACCAATTAATTTTTTCACACCTGCTGGAACTGCACCGGATGCCATCTCACAGTCAAATCCGTTTAGGCCAACAAGTGCCATTCCATCAAGCATCTCCGCATCAGACACCTGTGTTACAACACCATTTGTAAAGTCAAGCGCCCTCAAGCCCTTGAGAATATTTGCAGGCTTGGCAATCTGGATTGCAGTAGCTTTTGTCTTTGGTCTGATGTTATTTTTATCCATGTGTTCATAATATCGCTTGATAAGATCAATGTCTGATTTTCCCTTGTTCCATCTAAGTTCAGTATCCTCAAATTTTCCATTATACAGATTGTACAAGGTGTTGGCACCCTCGGAGTTGACAACAGCAAGACGTGGAATTTTTTTGATCCAACCCCACTCGTAAAGTTCCAGGAGTGCTTTTCCACAACTTGATGTGTTCCCAAGTGCACCTCCAGGATAAACTATCCAGTCGGGAGGATTCCAGTCCAAAAATTCCATGGCCCTAAAGACGATTGTTTTTTGTCCTTCGATTCTAAACGGATTTACAGAGTTGACAGTATACCCACCTATCTGCCCTGCCTGTTTTAGTGAAGCAGATAATGCATCATCAAAATTTCCTTTAATTTCTACAACTTGCGCTCCAAATTGAAATGCTTGGCTGAGTTTTCCAGGTGCAACCTCGCCTGCAGGTATGTATACATCACAGTCCATGTTTTCGTTTGCGGCATACATTGCAGCTGATGCAGAAGTGTTTCCAGTTGATGCACAAATGATTTTCTTTATCTTGACAAGTTTTGCATGAGTCACAGCAGTTGTCATACCATTGTCTTTGAATGACCCACTTGGGTTGTATCCTTCTGGTTGCAGCCAAAGATTCTGGAGTCCAACATATTGTGAAACTCTTGACATGTGATACGGTTTTGAGAGCCTACCTTCAGCACCGTCAAGTGATACTAGATATTTCGAACATTGATCAATGTCTTCAGTGTCAATTTGACAAAAATTTAGTAGTTCACGAAAACGCCATACGCCACTTTCATTGAAAATATTATTAGAATGATTCCTACGCTTGTAAAAAACTTCTTTTAATGAAGACGGTGGAACAGCATTATACTTTACATCAAGCAGGTGACCCTTCTCACACTCAATTCTGGTGTCAGTTACAGGATATTGTAGACCACATGACGGATCAATGCATTTCAGATATGCCTGCGATTGCATTATGCAAAATTTAGTTGGTTCGTATTTAAATCTAAAGAATTTGAATTTTAGACCAAAACCAGCGGCAACATGAAAACCAGATTATTTTTTCGGGCCTGAGCGCATATGAAAATTAATACAACACTTGCACTCTTTTGAGACACATTCTTCTTCTGACACATGTCCACAAATGCCGCATTCACAATGAGTTTGCATATTTCTTCTGAGAATTAATTGCATTTAACCAATATGAGGGTTCGTGTGGTTGTAAGAGGTTATTTTTTAGATTTTTTGGGTTTCTCAGATGGCTTTTTTGATGCCTTGGCCTTGTCTTCCATGTGTTTTGCTTTTGCCTCCTCTGTTTCCTTGCTTTTTTCATCTACAGCCTTCATGACTGCTTGAATCAAGCCATCAAGATCGCTATCAGAAACTTCAGGTTCTACTGCAGCTGCTATCTGAGTAATAGTATTTGATATCGCAGAGCTTACTTCATCAAAGCTTTCAGGATCTTCGTATGCTGCATTGTATAGCGCCTTGAGCCTTCTGACGTCAGAAAGTACCTGATCGGTTAATGTCAAACGATATTTCTTACCATTTATGGTAATTTCCTGACTTATCATGCATGCACTCGCCATCATGCTTTCATAAAGTTTTCTGTAAAAAAGAACAATTACCGGCAAGATGACGAACAAATGATGACACGAAAAGTTCCAAGCAAGGCAGAGCGATATTTTTCCACAGGCATAAGCATGATAACATCAAGAGGTCTACACGGTCCAAATGTCATGGCAGCAGAATGGGTCATGCAAATTTCATACAGTCCAGTACTAGTTGCAATCTTTATCCACAAAGGATCACGTACAATAAAGAACATAGAAAAAACAAAAGAATTTGGAGTAAATGTTGCATCAAAGGAACAGACAACTGAGGTAAGCATAGCAGGAGGATATTCAGGTTCAGAGATAAACAAACTGGAATTCAAAAATATTTTCAAGACATCAAAATCACACAAAATCAAAACACCGATGATTTTAGGCTGTACCATAAATGCAGAGTGCAAGCTAGTAAGAAAAGAAAAACTGGGAGATCATGTCATGCTAGTCGGAAGAGTGGTCCATATTGAACACGACGACACAAAAAGTCCCTTGATATATCACAGGGGAAGATATTTCAGTCTAGGTTCAACAGTAGAACCAGACAGACAGGAAATTCCAGTAAGCAAAGTTACATTAGAATTTTTCAAAAATCTAGCACAAGAAAAATTTGTTCTAAAATGTGTGGGGACACTTGTTGAACATGAAAACAAAATTCTAGTCACAAAATGGCCCAAGACTGGGTTTGAAACAATACCTTTTGTCATGCCACCTCAAGGTAAGAACCTCAGAGACCACCTTGTAAAACATCTAAATGGCATTCAATTGCACACTACACTAGAAAAAGAGCCAATCATGAAGAGGCTTGTGTTAAAGAACGGAATTGATATGCAGAGAATAAATTTTGTTCTATTCAAAGGCAAAATCAAAAAACCTTTAAAAGAATACATTTGGAAATCAAAAAATGATGAAATTATCTCAACCCTGGTTTAGATTGTAATGTAATCTAGTGCCACAGCATCAGCCAACAGCGATGCATGCCTGGAGTTTATGATATAGCCATTTTTGATATCAGTTGTTGGAACCCACCTGTTTGTAGAACTGTAATGTCTTTTTTCTTTCATCTCCTTTTCAATGTCATGCAAGTCACATTCCCCTTCCTCGATCTGTTGCGTGTTGATGTGTTTTATGGTGATGAGTATCTTTTTTACTTTGACTCGCACTCCGAATCTCCAAATGTGGTCAGATGTATCGTCTTCAACTTCAAGCAATTTTAGTTTGATTTCCTTTGTACCTAATGCATCTCTGCTTACAAGGCTACGTTCATCTACAAAATCTTCAAAGCTCATCACGTGATGTTTACAATATCACATTAAAGAAGTATTCGATCTATTTGCTGCTTGGTTTTTTAATAAAAGGCATCATTCCTGGCTCTAGTTGTAACGGATATCGCTTGCCTTCAACCATGGCATACGTCTCACCATCATATGTGCAAATAAAGTCAGTCACTGGATATTTTTCATTCCAGATTTTAAAATATTCCCTGAGCTCACGGTGCTCATATTTTCCAGTACCAATCCTTTTTTTAGATGAAAATTTGAATGCCACAATCATCTTTCTTGTCTGATATAGTTCAAACGTATGTATCCATTTCAAACAACGTTGTATCTGATCAAATGGGACCCTAAGAGTAGTATTTGTACCAGATTTTGCCTCTATTGTATAGATGACATTTTCCCTAGTGCTTACTGCCAAAATATCGGGTAATCCAACACTTGGAGACCCAAGCCTAAATGCCTTCCATCCCTCAACGGCGTTGAATCTTTTAACAAGCGTATCTTCCCAGTTATAACCTCGCTGTCTTCGAGTTCGAGCTATGCGCTGATTAGTTTTTTTGCTATTTTTTTTGCGTTGAACTGTTTTTATTGCATTTAATTCGGTTTGTTCAATAGATGCCACTTTACTTCTGATTTTATAAAACAAATTTGTCGATATAGACTAGGTGGTAATTATACTAACACCTAGGTGCCTATTTTTTACAACAATATGCCTACAACAACATTCCAAAAACCGCATAATGTGACTCAGCATTAATATGTCATAATATCAATAATGAATTCATGTCATCAAGCGACAACCTGACAACATATCTAAAATACAAAGAATATGGCGATCTGCTAAAAGTAATCCTATATTCATCGCAATCAGTTTTAGGGGCAGTGCCTTTAATTTATCATTTGAACGTTAATAATCAGAATATAATTTTCATACAAACAGGCACAATAGGAGGAAACGTAATTCATTATCTGATAAGCAATGGCCCTCCAGCAAAAAAATTCATTGAACTAAAAAGACTCACAGGAGACTATGCTTTTGTGGAAAAAATTGGAACTGATGGAATGTCACTTTACATCCCCATTTTAGAGTTGGAAAAATCAAACCTCAAATTCCCCTAAAAGATCAATCAACAAGTTTTAAAGACAAATTTTGGAGTACCGTCATAACTACAATACTCAAGAATCAGATCTTGGCCAGGACTTGGGTGTGACGAATCCAAAAGGGTTCCAAACACACGCACATTTCCCTCAAATTCGGCAATGCAGAAATTCTTACCATCTTTCCCAGATACTTCAACTAGTTTTGCATTCTTGGATACAGGCCTCCACACCACATCTCCAAAACAACTGTTGCAAAATTCACTTGGTGGCCAAACTAAATGCTGACATTTGGTGCAAGCACTACAAACAAAATTATTATTTTTTAATTCATCTTCAAATCTAGTCATGATTCTAACACCAAAACAGTGGATGAGGTGGATCCTGCAGACATGTTGTGTACTAGACCTGTTTTTGCATTACTCACTTGACGTTTTTCTGCTTTTCCTGTCAACTGCTGATAGATTTCAACAACTTGGGATACTCCAGTTGCCCCCAAGGGGTGCCCCGCACCAATCAAACCTCCACGTGGATTTACCATTTTGTTGCCAGTATCATACAAGTCTCTGACAAATCTTGATCCTTTTCCCTTTTGACAGAATCCCATGTCTTCTAGTTCTATAATTTCACATACACTGAATGCATCATGAAGTTCAACCACGTCCACATCATCAACGGTCTTGTTTGACATGTTATATGCATCAGCAACAGCACTTTTTGTTGACTCCATTGATGTCAAGTCATTATTTTTTGTAAAACTTGCAGATATTGTCTTCTGACCAATTCCTGAAATCCAAATGGGCGTATCAGTAAATTTTTTTGCTTTTTCTTCGGAGCAAATAACAACAGCGGCTGCTCCATCACATGGTATAGAACAATCTAATAGTCGTACATCGTCTGTAAGATTTTTGGAAGCCATGACATCTTCTAGTGAAAATGATTTTTCAAAATATGCATACGGATTGTCTAGTGCATTTTTGTGATTTTGGACAGACACATATGCAAGATCCTCAAGACGAGTACCATATTTTCTCATGTGTGCGCTTGTAAACATCGATGCCCAGAAAATTGGATGTACATATTCTCCTCGTGCCATATCCCAATTCAGGACAAGCCCTGGGTTGTCTGCCTTGTCTGCCCCCACAACAAGTGCAACATCTGCAAGTCCGGATGATACATATGCGTAAGCTGATACAAGTGCATTTGTACCAGAGTTACACAGACTTTCAACCGAGTGAGATATTTTGGGTTTCATTCCAGATAATTCAGATATTATGTTTGCAAGATAGTTGCGATTTGCATTAGTTGATGTAAGTACCACATCAACGTCACTTTGTTCAAGATTTTTTGTATTCTCAAATACGGGCCTAATTGCAGATAGCATCATAGAATCAAGTGGTTTTTCAGTCTTGCTGAATTTGATAATACCTGCTGCAGTGATTGCTACTTTTTTCATGTCATATCACTTGCCAGAGTTTTAACAAGAAGATCAAAGGATTCTTTTATGTTTCCCACAGGATTGAATTGGAGTATAGGAAGATCTATGCCTGCCTCAATAAACTGAGGTATTTTTTTTCGTATATCTTCAGGAGTTCCGCATACAGA
Organism: Nitrosotalea sp.; assembly: GCA_028580875.1. GTDB lineage: Archaea > Thermoproteota > Nitrososphaeria > Nitrososphaerales > Nitrosopumilaceae > Nitrosotalea. The sequence continues at coordinate 11,230 of JAJSDS010000005.1, read as the reverse complement.
TAAAGAATGTACCATTTCATCTGTCACAAATTCATGATTATTTTTCAAACCATTTTTTTTATATTCTTCAAATATTGTAGTTGTCTCTTTTTTAAATCCATTTGATGCCAAAAATTCACGATAAATCTTTCCTACTGAAACATAAAAGGCAATAGTTTGCTTGGCACGATTGATTGCTTTTTGAGAGTCTGTGGAAACACATGTTATTAATTGACATGTAACATCTATTTTTTTCTTTGATTGCATCTTTGCAATAGTAGATTTCAATTCAGGTAGAGGCCTCAAATAAAATATAACGCCATCTGCAATCTCCCAGGTAAGTTCCACCATCTTTTGGTTTATTGCAGCAAGATAAATTGGAATTCTAGTTCGTTTTGGTTTTATCAAAAGACTGAAGTTTTTCAGATTAAAAAATTTGCCATTGTATGTTACTTTTTGTCCGGACATTACAAGACGTATTATTTCAACATATTCACGCATCCGTTCAAGCGGACTTGAAAACTCTAATCCGTGCCAATCCTCAACAATTGTTTTACTGCTAGTGCCAAGTCCAAGCGTAAATCTTCCACCAGATATAGTATCAAGAGTGGCAGAGGACATTGCTACCAACGTAGGACTTCGTGAGTAGATATTGATAATAGATGATCCGAGATAGGGATTTTTTGCAATTCCAGACACATGCGATAAAATTGAGCAACAGTCCATCCCCCATGTCTCTGGAATCCATATGGAATCAGCAGAATAGTTACCCAGTACTTTGGCACAATCAAAAATCTCTTCTACAGATAAGAGTGAGCCAAGGCTAAATCCAAGTCTCATGTCATTCACTTGGAAGAAATGAATTTTTCATATCTGCTACCAGTGATGAGAGATTCGCATTCTTCCATGTCCTTGTAAGAATCAATAGACTTCCAAAAAACTTTGCCATATTTTATAGCATGTAGTTTGCCCCTCCCTGCAAGAATTGGAAATGTAGTGCTTTCCAAGTTTCCATTTTTTGGCAGATGTTTTAGTATATCTTTTCTCAAGTAATAGATACCCGCGTTCATCCAATAGTCAGACATCTCGGGTTTTTCTTCAAATCGTTCTACTTTAGAGCCATCCAGATGAACAATTCCAAACGATGTCCTAAGTGGTATGACTGCAACAGAATTTGGATGGGTTTTTAGTTTATTTAAATCAAGATTTGTCAAAACATCACCGTTTGCAACAAAAAAATCATCAGTGTCAATATGCTTGCCAGCTCTTTTTATGGCTCCCGCAGTTCCAAGAGGTTTGCTCTCAATCGAATATTCTAATCGTACTCCCAAGTTTTTCCCCTCTAGATGTTTTATCACTTGGTCTGCACGATAACCTACACAAACTATGATATCCCTAATTCCAAATTTCTTAAAATAACGTATTTGCCATTCAATTATGGGATAATTGCAGACAGGTATCAGAGGCTTTGGCAGGTAATCTGTCAAAGGTTTGAGTCGTTTGCCAAATCCACCGGAAAGAAGTATAGCTTTCATGAACATGGTGTCTTCCAATTTGAATTAAAAGATTTGGAAAACTCAAGTGTTGTCATTAGATTTTTTCTCAGTAAGGTAGTAATGTAATTCAGTATAGCATTCTACACAATATTCTTCATCGTCAGTATGCTCACAATTGTATGTTTTATTGGAATCTTGACTACACTTTACACAACGAGCCATTGCGCGACAATTGATTATCTGGATTTTCGGATCTTGATTGCACCAAGGGCCATGATGGCTAAACCTATCCCAACCACCCCACCAAATTCTCCCTTTGCTGCAGATGATATGTTGTTGTTGGGTAGTGCAAATATTATTCCGACTCCAACCACCATCAATGCTCCGCCTATGATTATCAAGATGCCCAGAACTTTGGACGCTTCTTTACGTGTGATAAAGAATGACAATATAAGTAGAATTGCTGGTATAAGGCCAAATACCATGCCCCTTGTCTTTGCATCAGTATGCAGAAAAGCAGTATCCTGAGTACCTAGGTTCTCAGTTATAGTCATTATTGCATCAGCCCCATAAATTGAAAGAAGTATTATGGAAATAACTGACAGTATAATGCCTATTTTTAGGACCATGACATATTTTCTAGCCTGACAATTAATAAGTCTTGAATTTTAGTCAATCATCAAGATTCAGAAAATAATATGCGTGTCAATGCATTCCTATCAAATTAAAGATCACATCTCCATACACTAGTTGAACGATGAATCCGCCAAAAATATAGATCATGTATGGTACGCCCGGAGTAACCCACGTATCTGACGAAGAACAAAATTCCGCACTATCAGCATTTTTTAATGTAAAATCTAATTTACGTAAGTTGCCTTCTTTTTTTTCAATAGAGAAACTAAACTTTGGATTTTTTGCACGATGCCCTACAAACATGGCAATTATCTTGTTTTTTTGTGACTCAGTCTCAAAACCATTGAAAATGTCTTCATGTTTTAGTATGGAAACAACATTTCTAATTACATTTACAAATACAGGAATGATTGAAAGTAGAACTGCATCAATCAATGTAGTAAATGGATTTATCTGTGAATTAGCAAACGTGATTCCCGGTGCAAGAGACGCTAAAACAATCAACGCAAAAGCATCTGCACCTCCGAAAAATCCAATACGCCACACAAGCAATGCAATAGGTGAAACAATTAGCGAAATTCCAATAGTTACAAGAGAGTGCGATAAGTCAGGCACGAAAATCAACATAACTACGGATAAACCACCAAATATCATCCATATTCTATCATCAATCTCTCTCTTTTTTATGTCCGTGTATGACGCAATGCTTAGCATGAGTATTGCCAAGAAAATTCTAACAGTTGTTACGTCAAATGACATCAATTATTACAAACCCACATCCGTGAATAAATTAAGATTTCTCAAATTTATTTGCTGATATACCTTAATTTTTTGACCCAAATTCCTAAGACAAGTCTATGTCCCTACAGAATAAAATAATTGCAGGGTCATGAAAATAAAGTTAAATTAAATTGTGTAACAATATTGAAAAATAATCCATACAACATGTCTGTGCATAGAATCTCATATTATGAATTTGTCTTATCTCTACCATTTTTTCAATTTACAAAATTGTAAAGTTATTAAATTCTATCACCGCACCCTAACGAATTAATCAAATCCACAACATAACACTACAACCTAGAGCACCATAGTATGTTAAAGACAAAGACAACCAGTCCGCGCAATATGATATCGTACAATGTCAGGACTTTTATGGTATTACCATGACAATTCAAAAATCATATGGTGAATTGCGTCCATAAGGTATGGAACCGGTAGTTTTCTTCAAGATTTGATTTGCAGGCAAGAAAACTTCGTGATCATAATGTTGAACCTAGATTGCGTTTGTTTATTTTATACAAACAATTGCTCATATCACGGTATGAATTTACATCAACATGATGAATTCACTCTCATTAACAGAAAAACATTCTCACTCCTCACTTGTCAACGGCATTAGACAAAACAAGCAGCCACATAGATCAATCGGCTTATATACTTACAATAACAGAATTCGATCTACAATGATCCATGCTCCAGAATGCACCAGCCAGCAGGCTGGAAGTATTTCTACGCTCAAAACAAGCAAAATCACAGTGTCATATTCTAATCTAGCACACTATTCCGATCAGAAATTTTCCAGTTTTAGAGGGGTTGTATCATGAATACCGAAGAAGATCTGTTTGCAACATTGAAATATTTTGGTCTAGAAGGAGACGATGCCAAAATTTACTTGGGCCTGCTTCGAACTGGAGAAGTTACAGTGGGAAGTCTTTCTGCAAAACTAGATGTGGATAGAGGTAAGGCATACAGAGCGCTCACAAAGTTACGAAACCTAGGATTGATTACAACAACACTTTCCAATCCAACGATTTGTAAATCTGTAAATCCTGAAGAGGCATTTCGTGGAATCATTCAGAAAAAACAAGATGAGATTACAACCATGGAAAAGTTGTCAAAGCAGGTTGTTGCAAATCTAGAAGAACTAAAACGACCGACTCCAGATAATTCCATGTCATCATTTTCAATAATACAAGGAAGATCAAATATCTATGCAAGGATTGGAAAACTAGTAAATGAGGCAACTGATGTGGTATATGTGGTAAGCACAGTTGAGGACATAATGAGAATGTATCATACCGCCATTCCTGAAAAGATAAAAGACTGTATCAAAAAAGGCGGAGAAGTTAGGATAATTACAGAAGTAGAAAATAAGCAGGCAATAAATCTCGTACAGAAGTTAGGTGCAACAGAAACAAGACTCGGAAAACTTCCATCCAAGGGAAGAATGGTTGCAGAAAAAGACAAGCAAATTGTAATGTCTGGTTCCATGAAAGGAACAATGGATCTTAATGATGATGCAGACTCCATAGTTCACACCAATTCAACTGAGATTGTGAACAATATCTTTAGTTTGTGTGAGCACTTGTGGAAGAAATCAAAACCTATTGAAATGGTTTATCAATCAGCATAAGGATATTCTGTGTTAGTTTTATAAATACATCAAATCACGACATGTATAATAAAATTAAATTTCGTTCAGATTAAGCATACACCATCTTATATCAGGTTTTGAGGTATTTTTCCTAGCATTGAGGACTATATTACTAATCCTAATTATAATTTCCAGCGTTGGCATGATAAAATCATATGCTGATAATGACTATAGTTTTGGAGTAAGGTTAATGCCACAAAAACTAATTGAGAATTCAGACGGAACATTGCAGGTTTATGCTTTACACAATAGTCACATTTACCCACAAAAAATCGAAAATATGATATTTTCTTCAACAGATTCATCAATAGTTCAAGTCGTAGGAATAGAAAACAATAGTGATAATTTCATTACAAATATCAAGCTAAAAACATCCGGGCAGGGAAGTGCAAAAATCGAGTTGGGCGCACCAGGTTTTGTTTCACAAGAAATTCCAATAACAGTATACGGTAATGAAAATTATCCAGTCAAATTACTAGTACAATCCACACCATCAACTTTTTCAATAAATGGTCCACATACAGGATATTTCACAGTTGAATTGATAAACAATAACAATTCACCAGCAATTGCAAAAGATGACATTTTGATTAATCTTGAAACATCAGATAGTAGAGTTGTAACATTAACAGATACTCATATCATGATAAAAGCAGGAGAATATTATGGGATAGGTAAATTTGAAACAAAACAAATAGGTACTACGCAAATATTTGCATCAACAAGTTCACTCCAGTCTGCAAGTGCTACTGTAACTGTTAGTCAGACAGGTGCTCCAACCATACACCTGTATGTATTTCCTCAAAAGATAAACAACTACCAGTCATCTATATCATATGCAGTAGCACAGTTGACAGACTCTTCAGGAGTTCTCACTCCTGCAAAAGAGGACATAACAATTCCAGTAAGAATTACAGATCCCAACGCAAACGTAACTAATTCAAGTCCAATAATACAAAACGTAGAATCAAATGCGCCAATAATAATAAAGAAAGGCTCCTACTGGGGATACACAAACATAGCTGTCAAGGCGGCCGCAAACGGAACATACAATGTTTTTACATCAGCACCAAACGGATATGTCAATGCAGAACAGAATCAGATAACAGCATTTACAACAAAGTTTTATGATGACAAGTCAGCACGGCTTGATATCTTACCAATATTGGCAACTGGAAAAGACGAGTTGATAGGAATTTTACACTTGGAAGACAAGGATGGAAATCCAATAATAGCAAGTCATGACTTTCAGGTGGAAATAGATTCATCAGATACAGACGCACTTACAGTAGACAAGGTTATGTTAAACAAAGGATCAGGGGTAGCTCCAGTATTTGCCAAGGTGGGTACAAGCATACCTGCTTCCATATCACTTCATGTTGTAACATATGATGATCAAACCATTACCCCTGTGATTTCTCTGCCCGCAAGTAATTCATTCAAACTTGTAGCTCAGCCACTTGTACCGAAAATATTGAGCAACAGCAATTTTCCAATTGCCATATATCAAGCAGATTCATCAGGCATACCAGTTTATTTTTCAAGTGATTCTGCCCTCAAAGTCATACCAGACGGCTATTTTTCAATCCAGCAAGTAGTAATTCACAAGGGAGACCCACTAATCTTGGCAAATGCCAGTTCCTCAAAAACAGGCACGTCAACCATCAACCTGATTTCAGACAATTATCAAACTTCGATGGTACTTCAAACAGTCAACAATTCACCTTCACAAGTAGTTCTAGATTACTTGAATCCTATTTTTTTGAATACAGAAAACACCATGATTGCACAGATTTTTGATTCAGGTTCAAACCCCGTATTTGCCCAAAAAGACATTATTTTAAAACTTGTTTCAAACAACAAAGACGTACTAACACTTCCAGAAAACATTACAATAACAAAAGGACAATACTACATGCCACTTGACATAATTCCAAAAGCCGTAGGTACATCACTAGTATCAATACTTGCAGACGATATGCCACTTTCCACTTACAAAATAACAGTAGACAGTCTTTCACCAACATTGAATCTAGTCACCCCTACCTCGGCTTTGCCAGGAGAGACATTCATTGCAAGTGTAACTGCCCAAGACCATGGAGATCCACTACGAAATATGCAAGTACAGTGGAAAGTTAGTGGAGCTACAATTCAAAATAGTGACTCTGTAACAAACCAGAACGGAACTGCAAATATCTTGCTATTACCTAATGCCGGAAGCACCATAAATATTTCAACCAATGCGACTGGTTTGGGATACATCCCGTCACATGTAAGCAAAATGGTAACAATCAATGGAACTGGATTAGATTCAAACTCCAATTCAACTGTGTCAGGATTGTCACCACTTGGCAAAGTACAGTCAAATTTGAAGTCGTTCAAGATAGGCGGAATTGACACCTTGCCAATAATTGTACTTGGAACAATAGCAATAAGCGGAGTCTTAATTAAAAAGAAGAGCATATTGTTATCAATTAAGAAAACTCCACACAGTGCAAGTATGCAATCCAAATAGACCAATCAAGCATAAAGCATATTTTGCTAAATTTTCAAAAACAGCGTGTTCCAATAATTACGTCAAACACAAGTCTGTTCAATGCGAACATACTAGAAAATATCATTTAAAAGTTTTAAATAAAATCTATGAAGTCAAGGTTTGCAATAAACAAATTACTTCATTACTGGAGTAGACAGAAATGAATTTCATCTCAGACCTACAAAGCAAGATATCAAATAAGATAAAAATTCATAATAAAAAAGAATCCATACTTTTTTCTCCTTCAACATTAGGAAAAGATCTTACTAATTGTACAATTGAGGAGATTTTGCCTCATCTATTAGTATATTCATCAATGGCAACAATTGAAAGTAAAGAAAAAATTTGGGTTGCAACATCCATGCTTGTGCGTTTCCTTGCAACTCATACCAATAATTTAGTAGCAATAGAATCCGATGCCCCAGTCGGAATGCTTGGAAGTAAGGAAGTTTTACAGGGGCTGTATTCAAACCCCGTACATGATTTCTTTTCAGAACAGATAGTTCACAACATAATGAGTAAGGACATAGAAAAAGCATTCCCAAAAATGCGAGTATATGATCTGCTAAAAAAAATGAATGAAAATGGAAGAGATTTTGCATTGATTCAAACAACGGATGGTGAGTTTTCAACAATCTCAGCAAGACGCTTATTGGAAGTCGGAATACTTTGTGACACGAGAATTAAGGTATCAGATATGCCGTCCAAAAAGGTAGTTACATTTCAGAAGGATGATAATATTGGATTTCTCATAGGAGAAATGCTAAGAAACAATACAGATGTTGTTATTTTAGAGCATACGCCATTATTTGTTACACCGCAGACTATCTTTGAAAAAATATCAGAATTGAACTATCTTGATGGAATCGATGATTTTTTGAATTCCAAAGTAAGTACGTTAAATTTGAAAACGGGTCGCATAATTTCTGATAATATGACAGTACCTGAAATGTGCAAAATAATGCTAGGCATGAAAAATGCATTTGTCATGACTCAGAATAACGTGCTAACACCATGGGATCTTATCACAACATTAGCATAGGAGAATAATTGCAAACATGACCCAAAGAATGCAAGCCAATGAAGAATCAATCAAACAGCTAAGATGTAAGCTTGAACACCTAACAAATGAACTTAGTAAAACTACGGAGTACATACAATTGTTGGAAATACAAGACGAAATTAAATTAAAAAATGATAACATAGATGTTGAACCAGAACATGAAATTATCGAGTTACTCCAGAAACAAAATACTATTTCTCATGAGATCATCCTAGTTAAAAAGAGAATTCAGAAGCTAAGTGCTAAGACTATACTCAAGATAGAACTCTTAATATTGCCAGTTGTTATTATTTTGCTATTTTTTGTAGCAACAAATTATGTAATACAACCATCCTCAGAGGGCGATCCATCGATAAAGACTAGATATACAATCGAAAATTTACAGGGCAGTACTACAGATGATTACAAATACTGGAATGTTGCTAGTAACACCCCATTGGTTGTAAATATCATAAATAATGCTGATGTAAGTGATCAAAATATTCAGGCTGTCAAAAATGCCATAACATCAACAGAAACGGTTTCAGACGGCAGCTCTCAAGCCAATTATTTCAAAGGATGGCAAGGTGCAGTACAAACCATACCAGATACAAAACACTACATTCCGGAAAGATTCAACATCATCCAGTCTTCTAGTAGTGAAGGCCAGATAGTAATAACACTCTCTACAATTAAAGACGGTAATGGGTATTCTGGAATCACAAAAACCATAGTAGATGGAAATCAAATTCTAAAAGCGTTCATTACAATATATGATGCTGATAAATTAACTAATGTCCAGATAGAGTCTATTGTGAGACATGAGTTTGGACACGCATTAGGCTTACCCCATACAAGTAATACATCAGATCTCATGTATGATTCTATTACTACAAATCATTCATACATATCAGTATGTGACACAAAGGCACTCCAGAAATTATACAATGAGGTAAAACCATCAGAAGGATTTTGTAATGATGAATAAAGATTTTTCAAGTTTTGTGCAACATGAATAATAAAACAATTAGAATGTTCGTCCTTTTTGTAATTGACATAGGACATCAAAATATGCCTGTATTTGAGCATGGGATGGGTTTAGTTCTTTGATTGCTGCAATGTCAACATTTAATTTTTCTAATTTTTGATAAATCTCTTTGTCTTCCAAAGTATCAACTAATGCTTGAAGATGAAATGGTTTTTTCATGATCTCAGTTATCTGTTTTAGATTTTTAACAGACTCAAAAAATGTCTCTTGAACAAAACCTGATGCAAATATTATTCGTTGGTGCGGGTTTATTTCTAGAATTTCTTTAGCAGTTTCAAGTCCGTTTTTCAATGGCATCTGATAATCCAAGATTACAGCATCAAAGGGAGAAGGTAAGTCAGTGGACCTTTTGTTATTTGCAGACTCTATACGGTAAATCTTTAGACATTCATCACCATTTACAGAGGCAGTAACTTTGTGACCTTTTTCTTCCAACATGTCTTGATATTGATCCAATAGGTCTTTTTCATCTTCTGCAATTAGAACATGCATGGATAGTCATGAACACATTACATATATGTAATTTACCGTAGTAGCTCGTTTATTTTAAACACACATAGGCTAATCTAAAACTAGTCCATAAAATACACAAGATCTGAGGACGGGCCTATCATCCCCACAGAAACGCCATGGTTCTCAGTTCTTGTTTTTTATCCTAATTCCACATATTGCCAAATTGGAACTTGTTCTGTAAGCACTATTGCAGATTATGTTATGAGCAAGAAAAAAAAGATAATTAGTTAGGATGAATAGGCAAGAATATGCGCTAGTAATAGCGATTATCATAACGTGCAGTGCTTCAACCAGCGTAGTTTATGCAACAACTGACATTGATACAGGCTGGGGAAGTAGAGGTATAGGAGTCAATCCTACTACAAATAAGATATACGTAACAGGCTCGGTTACAGGAGTCATATCAATAATTGACGGAAGTACAAACAAGATAATAGACCACATTGCACTCAATCAAGGTTCAGTATTTTCAAACACCGGTGCAGCCCGAATAGATGTAAACCCCACAACTAACAACATCTATGTAACAGACAGGTTAGGCGGTCAAGTTTCAGTCATAAATGGAAGTACTGACAAAATCATTACAAATATTCCAGTACAAAACAATCCATGGGGAGTAGCAGTGAATCCTTCCACTAATACAATCTATGTCACAAATTTACTTTCAAATTCAGTATCAGTGATTGATGGTGCAACAAATAGCCTTGTCTCAAACATACAAGTACAAAGTGGTCCATGGGGCATCGTTGTAAACCCAACAACTAATCGCATTTATGTTGTAAACAGTCTTTCAAATTCAGTATCAGTCATTGATGGCACAAGCAATACCGTGATAGATACCATACATGCAGATGGCGGTCCGTGGGGTATCACAGTAAACCCATTGACTAATCTCATATATGTTAGTCATTGGGAAGCAGGTACTGTATCAGTTATCAATGGTACAAACGATCAAGTGATAACTGACATACCTACCAGTGCAGGTTCATGGGGAATCATCACAAATCCATTGACTAATAAAATTTTTCAGACAAATGAACAGACAGGAGAAATTTTTGAAATAGATGGAATTACAAATAATGTCATAAATAAATTCAAGTCAGGCATTGCAGCTCAATACATGGGCATTAATCCAATAACAAACAAACTCTACGTATCAAGCCTATTTTCAAACAACCTTGAAGTGATTGATATCCCTTCAATAAAATCAAATTCCGTTATTTCATTAAATGATACAAATCCATTATCAAATTATCCAAACATGACAGATAATACAATAAAGATCACACCACAACAGCTTGCCAATTTGATTGGAAACAGTACAAACCTAAACATGAGTCCAGAACAGTTGGCCCAGATGATGGGAAATGATACAAATCTAAACATGAGTCCCGCCGAACTATCGAAAATATTAGGAAATGAATCAGCATTGTCAAATTACCTCAATAGTACCAAAATGCAGAATTCAAACCTAAACATGAGTCCAGAACAGTTGGCCCAGATGATGGGAAATGATACAAATCTAAACATGAGTCCCGCCGAA
>JAJSDS010000059.1 GCA_028580875.1 Nitrosotalea sp. | reverse complement strand
AGCTTAGTTATCTGCTCTAATATTCTATGAGCATTAATGGTAGCCTCCGACTTGTTCTTGTCCCCCACGGCATCACTTTCTACCACAGCATATCTTGAAACTAGCTTTAGGTTTACATGATACTTGTCATTGCTTGTCCACTGTAATACATATCCGCCATCTCCTTCAACAATTCCTATCCAACGAAGTGTACCAAACCATTTTCCCAACAACTTGCTTACCACATCTTCAACTTTGACAGTAGTTGGGATATACAATTGAATTACCTGTTCAAACTGTGCGTGTGGATTTGAAATTGTTTTAGATAGATTCTCAAGATCAATTCTAGATTTTTTAACTAGTACAGAATCCAGATTTTTTGTAAGCTTGTAACCATAATCAGTCTTTTTTACCAATCCAGCATTTTCTAGCCGGTGTAAGGATCGTGCTAAGCTTTGCTGGTGAATACCTAATTTTCGCACAAGACCATTAAACGTATACTGGTTGTCATTAACATCACCATCTTGATTTAACAATGACAAGACTTTCTTGTCATTTGTCTGAAAGTCATCAAGGGACAGATTAGATGTAGCATCAATTATGATCTGTACCAATTTGTCATCTACCTTAACCTCTTTCTCGTTTACTGGTTTTTCCTCTTTTTCAGGCGAGTTTTTTGTATCCATTTGTCTTACTTCCAATTGGTCACTTTACTTATTTAAAACTAGTTTAGCTGTTATCACTTGGTTTGATTCCAATGTAGGATTATTGAGTGATCTTATCAAATTGCTTGCCTTTTCTATTATTTGTGACTGAGGTAGATTGAACCTATTTTTTCGTGATTTTGCATTTCTTGAATTTAATCGTAGTTTATTATTGCAACACGGACATCGTATTCCAATTGATAACGAGTCCACAAATATCCCACATACTGAGCAGGGCCTCTGCCCTACCGCAAATCTATATCCGCCCAATGGTTTTTTTGCTGCAAACCTGTAGCAAATTCCTTTGCACTTCAATTTTCAAATTCTTCCTTGTTACTAATTACACACTATTGCAAATAAAATAGACTAGTATTATCAAAACCTAGTCACAGGTATTTTTATGCAAAACTAAAAATAAATACTAGTACAGGCAGACAGAAACGAGTTACCTGATGGTGGAAATTTGGCCATTTATCGCAATATCCATTCCAACAATGGTTTTTCTTGGCATGCGTCATGCCCTTGACGTTGACCACATTACTGCAATAGACAATCTGGTACGATTACACAATGCCATAAAAAAATCCCGATGGGTGGGCACAGGATTTAGTGTAGGACATATGATCTCAGTATTAGCAGAGATGGTTTTCATCACATATGTAATTGGAAGCGTAACTAGTGCTGACAATCTAGCATTTGTGGGAGGAGTAATTGGTGCAGTAGCACTTGGTGTAATAGGTGCAATCAATATCTATTCAATGAAAAAGTGGGGCAAGAGCGGTTCAGCAATACTTGCCAGTAAGATATTGAACAAGACAGGAGTCTTGGGTCCAGCAGGTTCAGCCGTGGTCACAGGAATGGTATTTGGTTTAGGATTTGACACTGCAACACAGATTTCTGCTATTACTTTGTCAGTAGTTGCATCAGCAACTTCGGGCGTACAGACTGCACTCATCTTGGCAGGCTTTTTTGCAGTAGGAATGATTCCAATTGATACATTTGACAGCGTTATACTGCGTTCAGCATTTTCAAAGATACTTCACACCAAGGGTTTTCGATTCATGTCATATGCACTAAGTGGAACAGCATTGATCATTGCATCAGTTGCATCTTATGAGATATTGACAAAGTCTGAAATATTACCAAAATTAACAGGCCCAGTCGTGGCAATAACCATAGTTTCATCATCATTTGTATATGCATTTGCAACTAGAAAAAAAAGTCAAAGAAACGAGATTACCAAAACAGACTAGTACCAAGTTAGAATTTTAAACAATAATGGACCAGATAAAACGAATCTAAAACTAGTTTTACTGCTTGTTACGTGTAATTGCAATAACTGCAATCACAATTCCTGCAATTCCAATGCCTATCCCAGTCATGCTTATCATATACAAGTTATCAGTTATGGTTTTTACTTCCTGAAATGATTGCACAACATTTGAGACACTCTTAGAGGCAGCATCGGCATTACTTTTTGCATCTTCAATATCGCTTGTTAGCTGGTTTATTACAGTACCCAATTGTCCCACACTTGTAGCATCCTGTGATGAACCAGTAGACGGTGGAAAGTTCAGGGCGTCAACACTTGCAACATCATCCAATGGTATCTCTGCAGCAATTGCTTGCCCTTCAACCGTACCTGCAAACACAAGACTGTAAGTTCCAACTCTTGTAGGAATTAGTACGGCATCATATTGACCATCAACTGCACTACTTGGAAGAAAGTCAAGAGGTTTTGTGATAGTGCCATATTTGACTGATATTTGTAGGTCTTTGAGTGCGTTAATTACAGGCTTGGCAGAATCGCCACTTCCCTTCTTTATTGTCACTTGAGCTGAATTTACCAACCCAGAATATGCAGGTTCATTACCCCAACCAACTTCAACCAAGTAATTACCAAAAACCTTGGTGACATGTGCTTCTGCTGGTTTTACATCAAGTGGTGAAAAGAATACAATCGTTGCAACAAGTGACAAAAATATTGCAGTGACAAGAAATTGTTTTGATTTTCCAGTCATGTGGTTATATCTTAGAATCCTAATTGTGATTTAAATCGAGTTGCTACTACTACACCTGCAATAGACACAATAATCAGAATTGCAGGTAATGGAAATTCTGGCACAGCCGGTTCAGGAATTGTTTGAATATTATAAGCTGCAATCAAAGTAGGATGAATACCTACATGAACATCATTCATTATCGTATTTACGTCAGCTTTTCCATTTAGATCTTGGACTAGTTTCGCAAAGCCATTAGATATCTTAGAGTTGTCTGAAATACTTGGATTCTTAGATGCCATGTCATTGAACATTTGTTGCGCACTAGTTGCAAGTGAGACAGAGTTCTCATATGCATTTGCGTCCACTATAGTACTTGGAGCCATGTTTGACATGCTACCTCCAGACATGTTACCAGACATACTGCCCATTTGAGACATGTCATTCAAGTCCACAGTAGAATTCAAAGCGTTACCATATTTTTCCAAGGCTTCTTTTAGAACAAATGTAACCGCTAATGCCTGTACCGTAGAATTGTCTAGTTTGCTCTGATCAACTCGAACCGGAATAGATTCGTCAAGATAACCACCAAGTTTTGTAACATCGTCATTTACCATGCTTTGATTGCCATTTCTTGCATCATCCAAAGTAGCATTAATTGTTGCAGGAATCTCTTGTGCTAACAAGGCATTTCGTTCGCCCATTTCTTTAGTATTATTAGAATTCCAATATTCACCAAGTGCATCGGCATAGTAATTGATAGTATCCTTCTGGCCTGCATGTTTAGCAACATTAGCAACTTCGGTCTTTATTTCAGATATTTTGGCTAACCATGAAGCGCTTTCATCTCCACCAAAATTGTGGGCATATGCAGGATGAGTATAGATTAAACCAGAAGCGATGACTCCTACAAGTAATAATGCCATAAATTTCTTTTTCACGATAAAATATCACGGCATCTTATTTAAAAGTCTTATAGTACAGCAATCGAATAAAATTTCCATTTTAAAAAATTGATTTGCTATCACAGCATTTGTTGTTCGATGTTTGTACCACAAATTGAGCAAGAGCAATATAGTAAATCATAGATTTGCAATATACCGAGATAGTCATGATAGATAATAAAAATAAATTATTTGCAATTACAATCATTCTAGTAATTTCATCTGTAATAATAATTTCAAATGTTCCCAATTCTTATGCACATGCATCTGTAACAAAGAGTGATCCTGCTGCACTAAGTTCACTTTCTACTTCACCATCCAAAGTTGATGTGTATTTTAGCGATCCTATCGATATCAAGTATAGCCAGGTAAAAGTATTAGATTCAGATGGAAAACAGATCCAAAAAAATGATCTACATTACATCAACAATAATCAAAATACACTAAGTGTCTCACTTCCTTCAAATCTTCCAAATGGAATATACACAATAGCAACCAAAGTCCTTGATCAAACAGACGGTCATGTAACAGAAGATGTATTTGCTTTTGGAGTGGGACAAGAAGTTCCTAAGAATGTCACAAATAACCTGGCAAGTAATTATCAAGAGATTTCAATACCTGAAGCAGTAGCAAGATTTCCATCTCTTTTAGGTCAGGTCGTTGTAGCCGGAATTGCATCATCTTCATTATGGTTATGGGGCCCAGTATCACGAATACCCAGATTCAAGGATTCCATACTGCATACTAGAATCAAGATAGATAATGCAATGACAAAGATAGCAGTGGTTGGTTCAGTCATTGTTTTGGCATCCGGTTTTGCAATGATAATTGTACAGGCTTTTGCCATAAATGCAAGCATACTTGATGCAATTTCTACAAGATTCGGGAACATATGGATACTAAGAATGATCACAGCATCAGCATTACTGGGATTATCATTTGTAATGTACCAAAAAACAAAATCCACTCCAACAATTATTCCAAGAGCATATACAGTATCTTTGCTTGTTCTAAGTTTTTCAGTATTATTGACTACAAGCCTAATAAGTCATGGAGCAGCGACGGGTCAAATAATTCCACTGTTACTTGATTTTTGCCATAATGTCTTTGCATCATTATGGATTGGTGGAATAATTTATTTGGCATTTGTTGTAATGCCACAGATAAAACAAATTACAGATACTAATCTGAGTATATCTACAATATCTCTTCTCATTCCAAGATTTACAATACTTGTTGTTGCAGTTCTTGGAGCAGTTGTGATCACAGGTCCATTTTTGTTGTACGTTTTAGAAAACAATCTTGCGTTAACCATATCGTCATTTTATGGTAAAATTCTCATAATAAAGCTCTCACTTGCTGCAGCCATGATAGCATTTGGAGGATATCATCAGGTGTTTGTAAGTAATAGATCACATGCCACAATTTCAAAAGGAGTCATAAAAAATACTTCCATGCAAACTATAACAGATGTAAAAACAATCATTTCCAGATTTGATACAAGCATAAAGATAGAAGCACTCATCGGTATTGCACTCATTGCATCTGTCGCAGTACTAGTGGATTCAGGTTTACCATCAAGCGAATTTCAAAATCAATTGCAATCACTACAGAACAACGTATTTGCATTTACTACAAATAGTAACTCCAACATTCAAGGATTCACCCAGACAGGATTTATTGAAAACGGGAGTAGAATAGTGCTGACCATGAGCCCATTTGCGACCGGAAGTAATGATTTTACAATATCATTTCTAGATTCAGACAGAAAACCAATAGACATGAAATCTGTTCAACTCAAACTCACACCAACTGATAGTGAAATTGGATCCAGCACAATAGATACGAACAAGACAGACATCGGTACGTTTACCACCAATGCAGATTTTGGATTTCCAGGAAATTGGAATGTAAGAGTAGAGGGAGTGCAAAACAAAGAGAATTCTCTCAACCTACTATATTCCTACAACATGTTTGTAAAACCAAAATTAACCAATTTACAAGTGGACTTGAAAGAATACAAGACTCCAGGAAATAGCAGTACTCCAAGATACCCAGCATACGACGGTAGTAGAAACAAGATATGGGTTGGAGATACCACTCCTAACAGTGGCAAGATACTTGATTTTGATTTAAGTACAAAAAAATACACTGAACATAAAATTGATGGATTAAACAGCATAGTATATTCAGCTTTAGACTCTCATAACACCTTGTGGTATATCGACTATGCAAGAAAGATACTAGGAAATTACAATCCAAATGACAACTCAAACAAAGAGTATCCAATCCCGAACCAAGGGATTCTTACAAACATGGCAATTGACAAAAATGATACCATTTGGATCTCATCTACACATTTGGATACATTTGCCGCAGAGATGTTGAAATTTAATATTAATACAACAAAATTTGACTCGATAAAATTACCAGACAAATCAGATCCGCTAGGAATGACAATTGACAACACGGCAGGTAAGATATGGATAGCAGAAGGAATTGGAAAAATTGCAAGTCTTGACATTTCAAATAGCAAAGTAACAGAGTTTACACCACCTGGTAATTACACCATGGATGGCCCGACTGCCATAATCATAGACCCTCAGACAGGAAAATTATACATTTCAGAGCATGAAGGTCATGCAATATCAGTCTTTGATCCACTGCTCAAGTCATTCAAAAAAATCCAACTAGATTCCAATCCTGACAATTTACCATATGGAATGGCATTTGACAAGTACCACAATCTCTGGGTTGCGCAGCATACTATTGACAAGATCTCAATAATAGACACAAGAACAGGTGAGGTCATTGAAAAGAATCTTCCATCAACTAACACTTGGGTACAATGGCTCACATCAGATTCACAAGGAAATATCATAATGGAAGAAGAAAAGGCAAATGCAACTGCAATTGCAACCATATCAGCAGGGCCCACACAAAATGATCTACAGGGTAATCAAATCAGTGCATCAGTGATTCCAAAATTTGGCTTTGATTATGTCCAAGTGGCGGCACCATCCATCACAGGTTTGTTGGTAATTGTGGCCTTTTTCTATTGCAAGGGTGCAATAGATCTCAAAAAAATAATAAACCAGGTACGAGAAACATTCTGACTTGCAACATTTTGTCATATTTAGAATAAAAAATCGACTCGTGTCTTTTCTGCATGGACACACTTGTTACACAACAAAGAACTAGAGTGCTCTAAAGTCGAAACTATGCAGTACAAACCATAGAATCATTTTACAAAATAGGCAAAACGACATATTTGGTGAATATGCCGTTCACAGATGCGCCTAGAGAGCAAGACTTGTTCGAGAGTTGTACCAGTTCGTTTAAATTTATTTTTCGACCATTGTATGCCATGTCAAAGTATGACAACATCATAGAAAACAGATCCAATTTGCTTACTTTGATAATGTTCACGATAATAGGAATCCTGGCAGTACCAGTAATTCTACCTCATATTTTTCACAAGTTCCAGATCTTTCACATCCTGATCCATCTCAGTGGAATAAGCTTGGCAGTTTTCTTGAGCATAATATCTGCAATAGCATATGTTAGAGTTAAAACCAAAAGATTATTCTTTACAATGGTAGCATTTTCACTTTTTGTAATTGCTGAAGCATTATCACTTGTAGATGCAGCATGGCAGTATACCTATTATCTAGGACCATTTCCAGCAGAAGAGATTGCACATTTCTTTGAATTGTCAACGTTGGGTATGTTCGCACTTAGTGTGTTTAGGAAAGATTGACAATGGATAGAAGTACAGAAATTATCAACATTATTGAAAAAAACCCTGGGATAAAATTCAGAGAGATAATGAGGGAGACGGGGTTGAAAAACGGAGTTTTAAGCTATCATGCAAAAAAACTGGAGGAAACAGGAAGTGTAAAAATAGAGAGAAAGTCCGGTGAAACTAGATTCTATCCACTTTTTGTCACCAAAGAAGAATCAATATTGATAACAAGCCTTAGACGTGACACCCAAAGATACATTTTATTATCATTACTAGAAGGCAATCCACTTTCATTCAATGACATAGTTCAAAAAGTGAAAAAGGCACCTTCCACGGTCTCCGCTTTTCTTTCAAAGCTTATAGATGACAAAATTGTAGAAATAGAAATAATCGAATTGAAAAAAGTTTACTTTTTGAAAAATGTAGACATGGTCAGAGAAATCATTGAAAGATACAACCCAGTATTACTTGAAAGAACCGCATACAATTTTGCAGACACATTTTCAAGTCTTTAGCACAGTTTTAGTTTAAGATTTGTTCTACACATGAAGAAAACTTGCGTATGCGATCAAGTGAAAACATGCCTACTATTTATTTAGAGTTACAAGCCAAGAACATGTGAATTGCGACAGATTACCTTTTTGATTATAATTTCATCCATATTGTTTCCAAGTCTTATTCTCTTGTCAGCATATGGAGATGGGCTTGCAAGCGAAATACTTCCACCTGAAATGATTGGAAACAAAAACGTCACATTGTCAATCAACTCTTCGCCATTTTTGATTGACAATACACACGTAGGTACCCAGATAAACTTCATTTTGCAAGATGCTGCCACACAAGAGCCATTCCAAGACGTAACGCTTGCAGTTTCTGCTTTCAAAAACAACCAAGCACTTTTTGGACACGTATTCATGAGTGATAGCGGCAATTTCTTGTTCGATGTGGCACCAGACAATTCCACGGACAAGATCTCAATAAACGAGGAAGGCGGACCATTTCCTGGTCTCTTGGGTCATGGAGGAAGTTATCAGATAAAGGGACCAATATTTGCAGAAGGCGGACTGTACAAATTCAAGATAAATGTCCTGACAATGGGCTCATATGACAACCAGATTAGCAAATCATATGATGCTGCAATATCAATTCCTCAAACCAATAACTACACTGTAAATGACAATGACGATGGAAAACAGACAGTTACGGTAGTGGCATATTATGACCAGATCAAAAACTTTCAATACAATTCAAGCAACAGGACAATGACTTTTTCAATGCCGTTTAACTGGAATCCCGACAACCTAAAACAAGTATCAGTTGTACACCAAGAACTCAAGATACCAAGATCATTTACAAATTTTGTAGTCACAAAATATGACGCCTATATAAACGGAATAAAATTAGATGACAAGGCAGTAAGTATAGACGATTATTCTTCAGACCAATACAGGATAGTACATTTGATACTGTACAAACAGGAAGCAAACATCATAGCAACAAAACAACAAAATTCCAAATCAGAGATGGATTATTCTTTATCGCCAAGCAATGATACAGCGTTCCCAATAACCCAGTATACAAGAAATGCCCAGTACAAGGTCAGTCTAAGCTGGGATCCTCCAAAAATTCTTGCAGGTCAGACAACAAAATTTAGTTTTCAAATCCTTGACCCATATTTAGTAAACAAGACAGTAAACTCGATAGACTATGATTTTTCCATAATTGCTGGAAAAAACGGCCTGATGTTTCACAAAAGTGGTACAACAACTGGCAATGGAGATCCAAATACCATCGATGTGAATTTCCCAGACAATTATACAGGACCCATAACAATTGGATTTGAGAATCTAAATGGAAATAGTTTTTCAGATTCTGAAATTTCAGGTGTTGTGTCAAAGCCACATATCGTACCAGAGTTTCCAGCAGGACCTTTGATCATAGCTGTTGCCATGTTCTCTTTGATAATCATATTTCCTAGATTGTCGCGAATATGAAGATCAAACGCGGCATAGGAATTTTGTTGTCAGGTGCAGGCATGTTCATAGTTGGGCATTTTCTATCACAACTTGTTTTAGATTTAATTCCAACAATCAATCCTGCCAACTCAAGTGCCATCACAGATGCAAATTATCACATGCTATCAATTAGTAACCAGTTGGCAATCATCAGCCAGTTTGGAATCATAACAATGGTGATTGGAGGAATTGTTTTCTTTGTAGACAGGAGAAAATTCAAGGGTTCAGTGTAAAGATTATCTAGCCTTTCATCCCATATCCTACGAGTACAGAATAACACCCAAGACCGCACTCTTCGCAAATAGGTTTCATAGAAGAGTTTTCTGCACTCCCTATACAGCACGGTTTTTTTTCTCTTCCCATATGATCTACTGATATAATTGCCCATGTTGGACAATCTATTGGCGTGGTGCCCTTGCCACCCCAGTTTTTCTTCATCAGTTCTAGTTGGCTGTCAGGATTTATGATATAATCATCATCAAACTTTTTTCTCATTGCAATGATATCATCAACCACTTTGGTTCTCTCTTGACCAAATGGCAAAAAGAGCGGATCATTTTTCATAAATGGTGTATGAAATTGAAATCCAATTTTGTTTGTATAGTCATGCCATTGCTCTGCCACATCTGCAACTGTATGATAGTTTTGTGAGTTAATAGTCATTGTAATCCAAATGTCTTTCCAGGCCTTGTCTCCATTGTTGTTTACATAGTCAAGTATGTTCTTTCTTGTTTTGTCATAGGATCCAGGACCTCGGATTTTGTCATGCACCTCTTTTGTGCCATCTATTGAGATCCAATAAAAGTAAAGATTGGGTATTTTTTTTATCGGCAGTGTACCATTTGATACGATGCATATTCTTTTTGGAAATTGTTTTACAAATAGATC
>JAJSDS010000058.1 GCA_028580875.1 Nitrosotalea sp. | reverse complement strand
TGATATGTCGCACAAATTTTCCCTGTTGAATTAGGTGACATGTACAATACTGCTACACCTGTATTTGATTGAGGATAAGGAGTGTCACATGGCTCAAATGATGCAGGTAGCATCGATGGTTTTACTACAATAATCTCGGCACTTGCTGTTTTATTGTCAAGCGATGCAACCATTGTGTAGGTTCCTGTTTTATTGATTATTGGAAGGCGTCCATTGTAATCCTGTACATGATAAGTAAAATTACCATATGATGGAATTGATGGTCCTCCTCCAAGTATGACATTATTTGTAATACATCTTAGACAATTAAACCAGATTTGAGTATCATTTGCATCAAAAATCTTTACGTCTGGCTCCCATGCCCTACTCCAATATCCTGCATAATTTACTGTGGCATCAATGGGTTGACCAACCGTATAGTTTTGTCGTAATCCGCTCATGTCAATACTATTAATGAAAAGTTTTATCGGAGGTGTTCCAAGAGCCCAGCCGCTAAGAATAAGATTGGTTGCAGTAATTGGATGCGTGCAAGCCGGAGCAAAGTTTTCTTTTCTGATGATCAAACTAAAACCCGCATGACAGTGCACGTCTTCAGCTGGCATGCCGTTATGGAATTGCCATAATGGGCTTTGTGCGTATAGGTATTGAGTCAAGGTGGAATTAAGATTAAAATTAGTAATTGCGTAGACCTGACCGTACTGAGCTAGCACTGTATAATTGCCTGAAGCGTCAAATGACCAAAAGTCAACTGTTGAGAGTGTCCAAGTATAATTTCCATTTGATGAAACAGGAACATTCTTGTCAAATTGGAGTTGGCGTATAGGATCAAAGATCTTGATCATCAGAGGCGTATCTTTGGTTTGATTAAAAATATGACCTGTAATTATTATGTTATCTCCAGTAGAATAGTTTTCAAGATTTGTGTGAACTGTAATTGGTGAGGAAGCGTAGTGAGGTGGCGGAGTTATAGGTGGACAATTGCCAAGACATCCATACGCATCTTCACTAACAAAAAAACTAACTCCTATCAACGAGATTGTAATTATGCAATAATGTAGAGTTTTCATGGTCTAATGAATATCCACAGGATCAATTGTTATTGTGCCATTCATTTCGGGATGTAAGTTTGAATAATAAGTAAAAATTCCCTTTTTATCAGCAAGAAAAGTTACTGATTGAGATTGAGAATATCTCAGATGGTTTATGTGTACATTAAATCCGTCAATGTTGAAATCCATCACAGTACTAGTATCTTGGTCTTTGTTCATAACATGAAGCACAACAGTAGTTCCTTTAGAAACATGAATTGAGTTTCCAAATGTATTACGTATTGGATCAACAATTTGTGTGGCCCGGTTGCCATTAACATATACGTATCCAGCAGCAGTATGAATTCCTGTAATGTAGATATTGAATTGCTTTTCAGATTGTACCATAAATAAAGAAAAAATAATGGCGGATGTTATTATCATTCCTGCAATTATCAAAACAGACATAGTTTTCATGCTTGAAACGTACTGGACTGATATAGTTTAAAAAAGTGGTGTAGATTGCCACCTTAACATTTTTCCAAATTGCCCAAAACTGAGCCTACTAATTGGTAGAATAAATGTTAGTCAACTACAATCCGTGATCTAAATCCATTTTCCAACCTTCGCCTGCATCAGGTTTATTTTCAAACCATGCAAAAGTAGTTTGTGAACAAAAACCAAATATTGCTTGTCATACTTTTTTCTGTCGGCATCATCTTTATTGTCTTTGGTCTAACACTCAATTCCATAAGGATGCTAATGACGAGCGCAGAAATAGAACAATATCATAAAGAACTGTCAGAATCAAAATTTTGTCATGGTGTAAGTTGTCCCAGTCCTCCTTTCTATCAAAAAGCACCATACATAGGAATTGGTCAAGCGTTGTATTATACAGGTACAACAAGCCTACTTGCTGGTACCATCATCTCAATTAGAAATAGAGTGTCAATTTCAAGACAATTCATACCGGAATGGATATTTTTCATTGGTAGTATAATGACATCATCTTTACTTTTTGCAATGCCAGTACGTATACCTCAGTTACAATCAGAACCATTTTGTATTGACCCACTATGTCCGATAGGAGGATTTTATTACACAGTAGATCCTACAATTTTCTTTCCATTACTGTATTTAGGAATTATAATTACAATCGCTGGTGGAATTATTTATCTAATAAAAATGTGCAGATAAAAAATACAATATTGTACTGGAACTTGTAAGACTCATCATGGAACACATTAACTAATGGCATATAAGACTCGGCTCCTATTTTTTCAAATAGAGAAATTCTACACTAATTTTTTAAACAATGTATGTACTGTACCATTAACGTGCAAATCATAAAAATTTCAGTGATTACAATCGTACTTGTAACTACTTTCTTTGGCATCCAATTGGTATTTGCACAGAATGTGACTAATTCCACATCTTCAATGCCTTCAAATGCAATCAGGACTCAAAATGGAGGATGGGTTACTCCGCTACAAACAACTGATCAAAATGGAAAAAACCTTACCCTGCATTATGAAACCGGCGTTCCGGTAACAGGTTATGCAAATCCTGGTCCACCGCCTGACCCCATATTCTTAACTGATTCAAAGGGAAACATTGACAACTTTTTTACAAACCATCAAATTCTGCTTCGGGCTGATGCCTGGCCAGAGTCTCCTGATACTAGAACAATAGATGTTGAAATTAACATGACAAGTGATACAGGATTTGCGTTTGATGACAAAAAACACCTGATCTTTGAACCAAATGCTACTCATATGAAACAGATCATATGGCAGTTCATACCGACAAAAGTAGGAAATTATACAGTTGAGAAATTTTCAAATGGAATGCACACATCATCTACGTTCTTTTCAGTCTCTGATTTAAAATCTGGTTCAAACTATCCTGTATTGGTGTCGCCCTTGAGGCAACTCAAGTGGGGAATAATGCCAGAAAACATTCAATGTCAAACCAACTTTGTATTGATCCTAAAATCCGAAGATGGTTCTCCTGCATGTGTCAAACCCGATGATGTTTCCAAATTAGTTGAAAGGGGTTGGGCTGACAAGCCAAACTCATTACAAGAACAACTGGATCTTGAGCACCCATGTATTGGCCCCAATATTGCATGCAGAAATGTAGAGTCTAACAGTCTATCAGAAAGTGACTGTGGGCAATTCTATACCGTTCCAGAAAATCATACTAGTCTTAATACAGTTCCAGTTCTTTTGATGAAAACAAACTCTACCGCATGTGCCAAACTCACATTTACTATAATTTCCAATTACAATGATTGTAACGGTCCAAACTGCCAACATGTACTTGATGTTAAACCAACTGGTCTCATTGGTAACCTACACTATGAAAAACACGACGGTTCTTTTAGCATAACTCCGGGAAAAAACTATGACAATTCATTCAAGATTGTGACAATACCCAGTACGGTTGATCTTGCAAACTATCCTGTAGGAACAAACTATACGGTAACTTACACCATAAGACCACTTGCAAATGCTACGGGTTTTTACGATCAATCAATTCCAAGACTTGCCTGTGAGCGCTATCCATTGGCAGTAGGATATACGGCAGACCAAGTAAACGCTTCCGACTTTTCATATATTGATCCCTTGAATCCCCCTTGCGTATCAGGAGCATATGTGCTCACAAAAGTGGAGATTTCAGGCATGGACTACAAGGAAGTAATACTGCAGCTTGCAGTTTTAGAACAAGGGAAGTAAAAATGAAAACTCTACATCTTGTAATAGTCATAACACTAGGAATTATAGCAACAAGTATGGTTGTATTTGTTTTGAACTCCTATCTTAATACGCATCCTCCTCTGACGCTACAAAACAATGAATCTTACAATACTTCTTCAAGCGTAAAGCTTGGAAACTATAGCACTGCACTTTCTTCCACAGTGTTTCCAACTGTAACCATGGAATCATTTGATGGCATGTCAGTTAAAGGATATTTAACCAACCAAAATGGGACTGGTTTGGCAAATCAAAAAATTATGTTTTATCTAAACAACGCCACACTTGACAATGGTACTACAATATCAGAAAATTTACTGATGGGCAAAACGACAACTGACCAGACAGGATGTTTTTACTTTACGGATTGGGATACTAACAAATCATTACAATTTCATAATGAGATGTTTACGCCGGGTCCTTCCGGAAATGATTTTAATGGTGTCTCTGATAATGTGCTGGTTTACATCAACACTGTCTTTGCAGGTACAACCAACCTCACAGGCTCATCAAATGCTACAAAAATAATGTATCATCCAATTGTACCTCCCATCATAAGAGAAGCAGGAATCAATACCTCTCTTGAGAATGCATCAAGTTATTTTCCACACTATTCAGCCATACCACTCCTTGAGGTAGAAAGGGGAAAGTCCTACAATTTCATTATATTTTCATCTTGGTCAGAATCATTAAATGTACGAGCATTTCGCCTTGAGATAAAGAATCTTCCGTGTGGAATAACTGTTCCAGCAGTTTATGTTTCAGGTCTTGCAAACAAAACCCAAGATACCATCCCTATTAAAATGACAATTGATAAGTCTGCACCTGTCGGTAGTTTTTTCCCATATGTTACGGTAAATAACCGTGTTACGGAACCACTTGATTTAGAGATAAAATAAAACTCAATAATCTTACTATTTTAAACCACAAAAAGCATATTTTAAAAAGTCTTTTTGGGAAAATTGATAATTTTCTATTTCTTAGAAGAAAGTTACGGAGAGAATCTACGCCAGTTTTTTAAGAGATGATTATCCCGTACATGTGATGGATAAAACAATTAATTTGATAATTCTTGAGGCATATGCACGTGACGTAGGAAGAGGAGTAGCGCGTATCGATCACAAGTCAATGGAAGCATTAGGTGCATCAATTGGAGACATTCTGGAAATTACTGGAAAGAAAAGATCTGTAGCACGGTGTCTTCCCCTATATCCTACTGATGAGGGAAAGCAAACTATCAGAATAGATGGGATAGGAAGAAACAACACTGGAGCGAACATTGGAGATAATCTGACCATACGAAAGATAAAGACTGTACCTGCTGAAAAAATCACAGTAGTTCCACTTGACTCCATACCATCACTTGATGAAAGATATCTTGCCGATGCATTAAACGGCATGCCTGTGACAAAAAATGACAATGTCCTGATTCCTTATTTTGGAGGAAGATTGGCATTTCAAATTGTGGCTATAACCCCTGACACTGATGTAATAGTTGACCAAAAAACCCTCTTTACGATAACCAAGAAAGCTACTGGATGTGTAATGTTCCCAGTTGTATCAATCCATCATGAGAATGTGCATAATTCTGACACATTAAAAAGATTGAAGCTAGACATAGAACAATATGAAAAGGAAATATCAGAAAAACAAGAAGAGATAAAAAACATCAGCCGTAAAATGATGCAAGAAAATCACAAGGTATCTGATATCAAAAAATTCATAAATTCCAATCGTAATGAGAGTCTGATTTCTACATTTCAACAATTATTGAATGTGTATAGAAAATATGTGGCAGAACTTGAAGCGACAACTAGTAAAAAATGAAAACTCTACATCTTGTAATGATAACTGGAATTGTAGTCACCATGATCATAATTATCATATCTCACCAAGCTTTTGCACAGAATATGGGTGGGCGTGTGGAGGTTGCACACTATCAAATCTCACAAACTCTTGCCTTGGGAAACAGCATCTATGTCACATACCAAGAAAATTCAAACAGCGGTCCAGGCAATGTCTTTTTTCGATCAAGTGTTGATGGTGGAAAAAATTTTGGTAATATAATTAAACTCAATTATGAAACAGGCGATGCATCAGAACCATATGTGACAGTATCTGGAAATAATGTATACGTTGCTTGGGATTCCTCCAGTTTGAGTGACAACAGCAAGCATGTGTTTTTCAGAAAGAGTACAGATGGCGGAAACTCGTTTGGTGATGCACAGCTTTTGGATTCAGGCCCGCAGTCGGGAAACACCTTCATCGAACAGTTAGCTACAAACGGCCCAAATGTCTACGCACTTATGAAATATGGAAATACTACGGGCAACTGGAATCTCTTACTCAAAGAGAGCAACGACTATGGCAAGACATTTGACAAGCCTATAATTCTTAACGAGGTTGGTAGTTCGCTAACATCAAAGATTACAATATCTGGGACCAATGTCTATGTATCATCGGAATACTATGCTAACTGCTCGCCTATGTGCAGGCAGTCTGATATTGTGTTACGACAAAGTGTAGACAACGGCTCTACTTTTGGTGGCCAGATCAATCTAAGCAAGGGAGACGACATATCAAATTATCACCAGATGGTGACATCTGACAATGATGTTTATGTTGCATGGCAGGAAGGACAGTTTCCTCACATATTTTTTACAAAGAGCGCAGATGGAGGACATACCTTTAGTGCCAAGACCGATCTAAGCCATAACATTGGAGAATCTACATCCGCACACCTTACAGCACAAGGAAACAATGTCTACGTCGCGTTTTACCATTATGATAACGCTTACGACAAGAACAACTACAAATCTGGAATCTATTTTACAAAAAGTTCTGACGGCGGCTCTACCTTTAGCAATCCGACTCTCATACATGACTATGCTAGACCTGAGATCTTTGGGTTTGCTGCCAGCTCAAATGATGTGTTTTTTAGCTATGGTTACGAGGATACTTTTGGAAGTCCAGAGACTTTGCTCATAAAGAGCACAGACAACGGTACAAGTTTTGGTAATCCTGTTCTGATAAACAAAGGGCTGCTATGGACTGGTGGATTTGAAGGTCTGGCCGGCGGTCTGACCGCCCATGAAAATCATGTTTATGTTATATTGCGTTCTACAATGCCTGTAGACTATCTGTATGTAATGGCAAGCAATAATCATGGCAAAGATTTTGGACCGTTAATTAACCTCAATCATGAGGAAAACAAAACAATTCTCTGTTGCAGTGATGTATTTGTAGACGCACCTAGGCCAGCAAACATATTCCAAGAAGGAAGCGGTTTTATTTTGTTATTGTTATTCGGTATTCCTGTGGCAGTACTGTGTACAGTTGTTGTTTTGAAATCCGGAAAAAAACAATGAAAACTCTACATCTGACCGCAATTATCGCATCAGTATTTTTCATAATGTTTCTTACCGGTCATGTCTATGCTACATGTGATACAGTAAATGGAAAACAAACATGTTTAGGCATGAACCCAATACAAATCTCAATCCAGTCAGACAAGTCGCATTATGAAAATTCAGACAAACCTGTTATCACAATAACTGGAGTTCCAAACAAGCTGGAATATCTCAAAATTGACAATCAATCAGGAACTGCCATATTTTCACATAGCATTGAGATTCCTTCAACGGGAGTTGTCAACTACACTTTAGATATCTCTTCATACAAACTAGGCGTCTATTCTGTTATTGCAAGTACTTCTACAAGTAATGTGACTGCTCACTTTGTGATAGGTCTGCCGTCTGGTCCTCCGATAGCACTTAATGTAGTCAAAAATACATATGCGGCAGGAGATTCTGTCAAAGTACTTGGTGCGGAAGGTCCTGATAGAATCATCCAACTGTCATTAATTGATCCAAACGGTAATGTTGTGAAATCCATCCAAACAAATTCAGACAATACAGGGCAGTTTTCGTCAAATGATCTTAAAATTCCAACAAATGCAATTTCTGGAATCTGGCAAATAAATGCAACACATGGCATATCATACAGCAGTGTAGAAATCAAAGTAAATTCCTCTGCGTCAAATGACTTGGTAAAAAACAATACGAATGAAACGATTCGAACTTATGGTGGAGGCGGAGATGTAGTTACCATAACATTAGATCCGCTTGGACAGTTCAAATCTGGAATACCTGCAAAAAATATCACATGCCAAAAAGATTTTGTCCTCGTAATAAAATCAGAAGACAGTTCCCCTGCATGTGTTTATGCTTCTCATGCCGCACAACTTTTGATACGTGGTTGGGCCGAGCCTGAAAATCAAAAAACCAACCTACAAAGCACAATCAAGGTCACAGGATCTGATTCATTGGTAACATATGATATAACAGGAGGAAAACTATTAGGCATCATAAGAGATGTACAGGGAAAGCGGCTTTTCATTCCAATCCAGTCTAATACTGATGGCAATGTGAAATTAACTCTGCCAAGATCTGTAATTGACACAAACCTTGGTGACAAAAATGATACATTTTACATTATGACAAACTCTGGTTCAATAGGCATCTTTAACGAAACAGACACATCTACTGATAGAACCATCACAATTCCATTTGAAAAGGGAGACAACATGATCCAGATGAGCGTAATGTCGTGGTTAAAAGAAATGGCAAGTATTGGACTTGGGTTGAATAAAACGGCAACCCATGGTATATGTGATGTACCGTATAACTATGGAACTGGACATTCAAGTCCACTGTACGACAATGGTACCATAATACACACAGGCTATACTCCGGTTCTCTACATGCACACTGACTCGACTGGAAAAATATGTGTACAATATTATCACTCTACATCTCAAAGTAATGTTGGTGCTAGAGTCTTTGATGCAAACAATCTGGCAAATGACACCAACAATGTCACTATATCATCATCGCAGAATACCATTACGACCCGAAACACAACAGTTGTTTATACGGTAAACACTGGTCACAAGGCTGGATTTTATGGTATATCATTTTCTTGTGGAGGGCAAGCCTTTGCAGTAGGATATGACAATCAGTCAAGAATTATTTTAGATGATTTTCCATGGTATGGACAAACATTCTATTGTCTATTGCAAACATACGAGTACAAAATAACTGGATTGCATAACGTTGGAGTCTATTATATAAAAACAGTATCTCATGAACAACTGCTTTATGATATTACAAATACTACTGTTACATCAGTTCACCTTACACCAACCAGCCAAAATGTAACATTCTCGTTACATGTGCGCTCTTTTGACAAGCCCGTGGACTTTATGTTTGACTACAAGGACAGTACGATTGATCAATCCAAAACAGATCCTGGATTTGTAAAGTCTTTTGATGTATGTAATTGGAATGTCGCTAATCGGGATCTGGTGAAAAGTTTCCCGATACTCGGACTGGGTCATATGTCAGTAAGTGATAATCCTGTTACATTCAAGCCATGGTCTAATGGCACATATACATTTTCAATCATTACCAAGGACCTAGATGATGGATATTATGGATTAAATCCTGTGGTATATGGCAGGCCTGCTGGTATTACAGATTCCAATACGGGACTGAATTATGCTGCATACGACTATCCTATAACAGTCGGGGTTGGTTCTAGCATCATGAACCAATCTGGAGTTTGTAACAGGTAATTTTAGAAAATGAAAACTTTGCATCTTGCAATGATAATGACGTTGAGTCTATTTGTCATACTTCTTGGTACAACTCAGCATGCATATGCAGACACCTGTTCTGCGAAATTGACATCATATAACGCGCCACAGTTTTACCTACTTTCAGACGAGGTTTTTGCTGGAACTGTACAACATATTGACAATACCACAAATCATCAGTGGAAAGTATACTTTACAGTAGACAAAATTTGGAGAGGCACAGTAGGCCAAAAACCATTGATTGTAATGACAAATGACCTTCAAGGATGCGGATACTCTATAGTTCAGGGTGAAAAATATCTTGTCTATACAAATGGTTATCCGCCTTTTTTTAATACGGTATGGAGCAAACCCTACGCAGACGCACAAGGCGACATTGCCATCATAGATGACCCAAACTTCCAATCTGATGAAAAGGCCCACGAGGAGCTAAACAAAAAACTGGTGATTGCAAGTGATGCCATATCCAATCTGATGGGAAGCAAAATGGGAACCATACCATTTAATTCAGTAGGAGTGGATGTGATAAACTCTACACTTGACATTGGCATTGATTCTACAAAAGCTGTCTTGTCCGAAGAAGAATATGAAAAGAAGATCAAGGATATCATCGGTGACATACCGATAAAGATCATATTTGGACAGAATGTTGCAGATGCACCTATTGTGCATATACTCCCAGATACAAATTTTGTATCAACGTCATTACCTCCGCTGAAACAATTCAAGTCAGGAATAGCGGCAGAAGATGTAAAATGTTCTACCGACTATACTCTTGTAATAAAAGTCGAAGATGGTTCTCCTGCATGTGTAAAGCCTGAACATGTTACTAGATTGATACAAAATGGTTGGACGTTATCTAATCCCTTTAATAGAATTGCTGACACT
>JAJSDS010000057.1:4918-10346 GCA_028580875.1 Nitrosotalea sp. | reverse complement strand
GCCTATTCCCACACCAGTATTGTTTCTTCCAAGTCCATCTACTCTAATGATTCCTTTTCCTTCATCAGATGGATATAGTGGAAGGCATCGTGCTACAGATCTTCGTTTTCCAGTAATTTCTAAAATGTCACCAGTTGATGCACCAAGGGCATCCATTGATTCATAATCAATGCGTGTAACACCCCTACCTACATCACGGGTATACGCTTCCAATATTTTTAATTGAACTGAATTTTGGGCTATGAATATACTTAGTAGGTATGTCTTGTTATACCTTTGGAATCTTTGATGCATAAAAACCAAAATTTTGCCTTCGATCAGATACTTCACACGTCAAGCAATCAAGAACTTTTATACGGTCAATATGGGTTCCAAGATCGAGTTGGACGCATACCTTGAAGAAGAGTTGTATGATCTCATAACATACTGCATCCAAAATTCTGAAGCTACAGATTATTCTGCCAAAGAAGACAGGATAAGGGAAATAGGCCATGAACTATTTGCAGATGGCGGCGTAGACGCACTTGAGAACATGTACTTTTCAATAGAACACAGAGTCAGAGAAGAGATTTCAAAAGACGCCAAACCATATCGTTCCCTTTGGAACGGCATCTCAAACGAGTGGAATTACTAGGCAACTGCTGCCACAGGCAACTCTTTTTCTGGTGTTTGCATCTCTTTTCGTGCTCGAGCAAGAACCATCCTTAGTTGTTCGATTTCAATTTCATCAATCATTTCGCACATGTGTATTTTATAAAAAATTGCGATACTTAAGGGCTGTGTATCTTTTATGCAAATGATCTTTTCGATTCAGGATTATTTACAGATTTTAGATTTGTGCAATAATCAATCCATTGATGTGTAAATGAGATCTCATTGTCACCATGCAAATAACATCCAAGAGCATTTTTTCCATTTACAATTACCGGAAAGTCTACAATGAATTTTTCTTGCTCATCGACTTTTCTAAAGTATGTTGGTTTGAGACCCATTGCATACAATTCAATTACATATTCAAATGGATTAATTCCACCAAGTTTTTCCTTGACTGATTCAAACACGGCATATCGTGCAGCATATTTTGCAGCATCTCTTGCAGCATCCCTTGCAGTTTCACCAGAGAGAAACTCACTTCCATACCATCCATAGTTATTACGAGCAGCTTGACTTGCTTCCTTCCATGCAAAATTCCACGCAGCATCCCAAGTGTTGGTCTTATCTGAGTTCAATGCTGCAACTCGTGCCAGATCCCAAAGCGAATCTGAAGCGTGTTGTAGTGTATCATTATCTTTTTTCCAAGTCATCAGGGCCTTGGTGTATTTTTCTACAATCTCTGCCACTTTTGGCAAGAGAGAGTTTGCCTCTACAACAGATCGTGTTGGGACAAAATACTTGATTGAGTGTAACTTTGAAATTTGAGAATCTGTGTTTGTTTGTGCCATATCTAGCATTCAAAAATTTCCGGGGTTTATATTAATCTGTTTTTTTGCGTTCATAAAATTTTTCTGGAGGTTCTTGTCTGTCTTTTTTGCGACCTGGTAAATACAATTTGGCCACAGCGCCCATCATAAATCCGCCAACAACTACGATGGCAATTCCACTTACTATTAACACCAATACACGGACAATCGATTTGAGTATAGACATCTCACATTAGTTATGTGCCTACCAGTAAATATGGGTTGATCACAGATTGTGGTCTTTGGCCCTTTTTTCAAGAGAGATTTCCTCTCGAATTGCCACAAGCGCAAGTGCTCCCACCACTATTTCAACTGCAAATATCTCGACAAATGTCCAGTAAATTTTTTCACCTAGTTTTACACAGCTGCCATTTTGACAGAACAGTATATGATTATCTTTTATCACCATATCATCAGGGTTCAGTAACGGCCCAACCTCTAAAACAAATACCAGAATAGATGAAATTAAAAATATTACAACCCCCCAGTGAATAAACTCTAAAACTTTATGTTTCACAGAACAATATTTCAGACCAGGACAAATAAGAGCTTTTCAGAAAAGCCAGGATATTTTTTATTCAGTTCTTTGTCTTTTTGAGATCAGTCGTTGAAGAGTCTTCTCCCAGATATTCGGTTAGGTTTTCGGTTATTTTTTTGACAACTCCAAGTGCAGATTTTATCTCTTGCTCGGAAAGATCTTTTGCTGAAACTCTTTTAATTTGTGCGGCACACTCCATCATAGAATCCCATAACAAGTCAGCCTTGGGAGTAGCATAAATCCTCTTTATTCTCCTGTCATTGTCATCAGATTTTCGTTTGACATATCCATCTTTTTCCATTTTGTCAATTATTGGTACAAGCGTAGGGCTTTCAACCCCAATCTTGTCAGCAAGTTCCCTTTGTGTAGGACCAGACTGCATGTAAAGCGCAAATATTACCTTTGACTGGGCCAAGTTTATTCCAATTTTATCTCTGAGCTCAAGATCAAATGCCTTTTGCATCATCTTTGATGCAGAATATACAACAAATCCAATACTATTTTCATAATCAAATTTTTTCATTTGATCTCTAATCATTAGGAAGCTAATGAATATATAGACCTTGTTCCTACACATAAGACATGAAAATAAGTTTCACTGGATTAATTGCAAGAGGAATGATCTAAATGGCAGTAAGCATGAAACAACAATACAGATCCGAAGTTGGAATAATTTCGGAGATACTGCAAGTAACGATGGATTGCGGCATGCAAGGTACAATAATATCCTCGATTGCACGAAGAGCAAACCTATCACACTATACCGCAATGGAAAAATGCCAAAAGCTAATAGATTTTGGACTCATGGAATCAAGAACAGACAAGAAAAGTCGCAGTTTTATCATCACTGAAAAAGGGATCAAGTTTCACCAAGAGATGCAAAAATTCCTAGAGATTGCACAAGAGATCAAGATCAGATACTAGTTTGTAGACACAATTTTTTCTGGCTCTAGTTTTTTGAGTTGCAATTGATGTTTTTAGTCATACACTTGCTTTAAATTAAGAATAAATCACTTTCAAGCAATGTCAGAAGATCTTGTCAGCACAATTGAAGAGTTGATTAGATCTGAAAGATGTGATGTAGAAAGACTACAAAATGTCCTCGTTGCAATCAAAAATGGCGAACCAGTATCTTTTGAGGATCATCAATATATCGAAAGTCTAACACAGAGTCAGCCTAAATCCAACCCAGTATCAGATGACATTCCAGAACCCAAACCAGAAAATACCGATAACACAGTTTCAGATTCAAATCCCGAAACTCCAACACAAGAAATGTCAGAGTCCACAAGAAGGTCACCTGCAAAAAAATACGCCTCAGTTGGAATCATAGTTGCAATAATTATTGTCGCATATGTTGGACTTGATGTGTATGCAGTAAACAATTTACAATTTCGTCCACACCATGGCCAACAGGTAGCGATTTCAGACACGGAGCTTAGCATACAAACAGATGCATGCAACCCATCATATTTCCCTGCTACATTTACCAAATATGAAATTGACGCATTTTATAATTCAGATATCATAGAAAAAGCAACAGTTGGAGGCTCTACGTTATCTCCAAAATCAGCCGCCACATTAGATGGAATATTTGCAATAAACAAGGATGCTGTGACCAAGATAGGACAACAAAATGCTACATTTGATCCCACCAAGGCAACAATAACAACTTCGGTCGCTGCTCCGCTCTTAGGATTCATCCCATACGCAGTAGACAAGAAATATCCAGCGATTGAATTTCAAAACATGATAAAAAATCCCCCACCTGGAACATTTGACTGCTTTCCATAAGTCAACTTAGAGCCATCACTTACAACAAAACATGAAATGAGTTCCTGACCGATGCCATCATGTAAAAATTTCATCACCATAGCACATTCTGTAAATTAAAAGGGGTCGGTCAGACCACCAATAGAAGATCTGAGTCCCCTTCTAGTTGAATGAATTACATACAACACAGCATGTCTTATGTCCATGTTTTTTCATTTTGAATAAGCTACACAGACGGTAATCAAGCTGGAAGAAACTTGTTTTAGGTTAAAATCATTACAGCACAAAGGAAAAATAAAAAAATTACAGAAAAACTGCTAGTGGCATGGAAAACCAGATGCGTGTCTCATGTCATGAGTAAACTCGTGCATGTACCCAACACCGTTCATCTGGGCATATGCTGACTGTCCTTCTAATATACTAAACATCTGTCCTTGGTCAAAACCCACTACAAAGTATCCTAGTCCGAATATTGCAACCAGAACTGCTGCTGCAATTATTGGAACTGCATGCTGCGTCTTTGTGATTTGTGACGTATCAAACATTTCTATTTTCGTGCCATCAGATGAATATTTAAACAATTGGATGGTTTATCCGACTCGATGTCATACTAGACTTAAATTTGATAACACAGTCCCAAGTTTTATAGAAAAATGCACCAAGTAATACATCTGCTCTCCAAGGTGGCGCAAAGACATGCCCCAAGCAGAATGCTAAGTTTTGATCTTGTTCACGTGTTCAAGACAATGCAGATGATGTCAGACAACAAAAAAATAAGTAGATCGCGTATGATGCAGGAACTTGAGTTAGGGGAAGGCTCGATCAAAACTCTGGTAAAACACCTAAAGATGCACGGTCTTGTAGAGAACTCCAACGCAGGCATGTGGTTGACAAGCAAGGGAGAGACGCTTTACGCCAAGTTACATGTTTCCATTCCAAGAGAAATGGATATTGCCAAGTGTTCTGTTGCTTTGGGAAAATTCAATCATGCAGTACTGCTAAAAAATATAGCATACACCATCAAAAGCGGAATTGAACAACGTGACGCTGCAATAAAGGCAGGAGCTGTCGGGGCAACTACGCTGCTTTGTAAAAATGAGAGACTTGTCCTTCCAGGAACTGGAGAAGACTTGATGCGAAATGACCAAAAGATACATTCACTCATAATGGAAAAATTATCACCTGAGCAAAATGACGTGATAATAATTGGAAGTTCGCAGAGCAAGAAGATTGCGGAGATGGCTGCAAAAAGTGCAGCATTGTACACAATAGAAGATCACGAAAAGCATTAGAACGGTTTCTTTGTAACTATACCATCACAGAGGCAGTTTCAGATTCATTCTTGTTTTTGATACCACTGTAAAGATGGTTACCAGTCCAATTGCCAATACAAATATCAAATTTGAGATATTTGCAAACTCTGGAATAACTGTAGTACCAATGATTTCAATCTTAGAATCTCCATTTACAATAGGAATGTCGAGATACCTATATCCATAGTCAGATGCCCCCTCATGAAAAGACGTTATTTCATCATCATTGACAAAGACAAGAAATGATTCATCGGCATTACCTGGTTTTTTTGAGTCAAGTAACAACCGAGGTATTTGGAGATGAATCATGCCAGAATTTGTAGAATCTATTTGTACAACAAGTG
>JAJSDS010000057.1:0-4821 GCA_028580875.1 Nitrosotalea sp. | reverse complement strand
TAAAATGAAAATAGCCTAGTTGTGTTTTCTTTCTTTTTTTCTCTGCAACATTCTTTGCTCACCTTCTGCAAACCTCTTCTTGTCATCTTCTGTAACAAGCAATAAAGGAGGCACATCAGTTGGTTTTCCCGATTCATCTAATGCAACAGACGTAACATATGCAGTATTTGTAAGAGTTCTGGCCCCGTTAAGTAGATTTTCTGCTTCAACTTTTATTTCAATCTCCATTGAGGAACGTGAAACATAGTTTAGCCTAGCATTTAGTATGAGTGCATTTCCTACAAGTACAGGCTTTAGAAAATTGACCCTGTCAATTGAGGCAGTCACTGCATTTTTCCTAGAGTGCCTTTGAGCTACAAGACCTGCAATCAAGTCAATTTGCTTTAGGATTTCACCACCAAAGACATTTCCTGCAGGATTTGCATCAGACGGAAACATCCTCACCGTCATCTCTGCTTTTGATTCTTCTGCACTCTTGGGTTGTATAGACACGATATTGTAACCAAATCATCGATTTATGAGTTATTCTTTTGCTTATCAATCAAATATCGTTTAATTAACAGATATTTTGACACAAAACATTGAACTCTGTAACTGAGACTTGTGTGGTAAGTGTGCCAAGAGATAAGGTATTTGAGTTTTTATCAAACATTGAAAACATTCCAAAATGGGCTACAAAATTTGTCAAGAAATTATCTCTAGTTGATGGCAAGTACAAGGCATTAACACCTGTTGGCGAAGTATTCATCAGACTTGATGCAGACCAAAAGTCAGGCCATATTGACATCTATGCAGGACCAACAGAAAAAGGCATGACGCCTGCATATATGAGAATAATTTCACTTCCGGACAATTCCACTGCAGTCATGTTTACTTTTTTCCAATATGATTCAACTCCTGATGCAGTTTGGGAGATCTTTTGCCAATGGATAAAGATAGAAGTGGAAAATATCAGGAAATATTTTTCCTAGCAAGCAAATAAAATCAATCTTATATTTTGGACAAATTATCAGGTAACAAATGAAGTATTTCTGGTGGCGTTTGCTAGATTATACAACAGGCACACTTGTTGGCGGCATAGTTGTATTTCTCATAGATAGATTTGTGTGTAAACAGTGCATAGGCCAATACACACCTGTCTTGATGCTAGGATTATGGATTGGAATCATGCTATTGTGTAATTTCATCTTTCAAAGGGCAAGACCTGCTAGTGTAAAACAAGACAAGATGTGAAGAAAAATTTCCCAGAAAGCAAATATAGCTTTGAGGGGTACCCATAGTGAATGGCATTTTTCGAAGATTTCTGTAAAAGCGTAGTGGCACTAGATAAGAAGATAAGATTTGCAGGGATCGCAGACGGCGATGGCACCTTGGAAGGAGCGTCAGAAAGAGAAGGTTTGATTCCAGTCATGAAGCCAGAAGAAAGGGCGCAGTATGCAATAACTGCAGCCACAAGACAGTACACCAGACTCAGATGGGAATATTTACTTGGAAAAATTTCTTATGCAAGCTCACACTATACAAAAATAATCAGGGCCACAATACCAATTGCAGACGAAAACAGAAGACTTGCACATGTATTGTTATTATCATTTGATCCTGATGCAGACGATTTTCATCAGATCATTACAAAAAAGATAATTCCTCTTGTTAAACAAAACATGGAAAGATTCATGCAAGAAGCACAAAAATAAAAAATTATCCACCAGTGTTTATAATAGGACGTTCAAGTCCACGGTTGTCAATATATTCCTGAACTCGCACATCTGAGCATATAGAGGCATTTGGATCTTTATTTCCAACACAGTATTTTTTTATTTGCAACATTTCTTGGTCACAGTCAGAAGTTGGACTTGAGATACATGAATCAATGTCACTTGCAAGAGTGGATATAGAATCAGGACTTTGATTAATTGGAGGTGTCAGGCCATCCTGGTTTGAAGAGGATAGAAAGGGAGATACAAAAAAGTATGCAGTAAAGGCAAATGATATTGCAATTACAAGGTAAATGGGCAACTTGCGCTTGGCGCTCAACACATCTAGTCGGAATTTCCAAATTATAACTGATGCTGAACTAGGTTCCTGACAGTTACAGTACAACGATCTTCATTGTAAGTGGGGGCGACAGTGCATCAGGATTTCCCACACTTTCCCACACAAAGATCTGTGCAGTATAGGTTCCAGGCTCTGTTGGAGTCCACGACTGGGATGGGCTAAGAGATTGACCGGCATCAAGAGTGCCTGCAATCCAAGATAAAGAATACACAACTCCATCTTGGTTTTCTATCTGGACAATGTACGCAAATGGTTGTGCCCTATTTTGCCCATTTGTAACATCGGTTGTGACTTGCACCTGTTTTCCAACGGTTGTATGCCAAACCCCATTTTCAAGTGTGGCACTAGATTTTGTAATTTGTGAATATCCAGATGGAATCATCGAGAGTGCAAGCATCCCAGCTAAAATCATCACAATTACAGTTTTCACAAGATGAATAGATTTGCCTTATTTTTTAGGGTTTGGTAAATTATTGTATTACTTCGATAACCTTGTCTTGAGATTTTTCTCCAGCAACAATACGTATTTTGGATTTTGGCACCCCAAGATGTTTTGCAATCTGTTTTATTATCTCAATATTTGCCTTGCCTTGCACAGGTTTTACCATAATTCCGACTTCTATAACATCACCTTTTATTTTGACATAATCCCGGTGAAATGTAACAGATACCTTGTAAAACATCTATCAACATTTTGATGTAAGACAAATATTAAAGATAAGTCAATGAACAGACATGTCAGACGGCAATGACGACCTAGAAAGACTACAACTATTAGACATTGTATTCACACGGGGCGTCAATGCGTTATCAAGAATTGAGCTTGAGCGTCTACATGATCTTATAGAGAAAAAAGATTACAGTCATGACAAGAAAGCACAGAAATCAAAAGCAAAACTTCTCAAAAAAATAGGTAATGCAATTTATGATCATGATGTAAAATATGGCAATTCATTTAAAATGAGCTAAAATGGAATTCAGGCAATGCTAGGTGAGATCATAAATGCTCTACTGCATGATACGTTATTCATAAAATATGGTCTGCTTGGACTTTTTTTCAATGGGATGTTTTCAAGTTTTATTCCAATTCCCACTGAGATTACAATCTCTGCTTTGCTATTAAGTGGCATAAACCCATTTGATGTATTTTTTGTACTAACAATTGGTTCCATAATTGGAGGCTATATTGCATATTATCTTGGATACAATGGGAGACTGTTAAAAAAAATCAGAAAGGCTCCAAAGGAAAAGTATGAGCAAAAAAGCATTAGCATCATGACAAAATATGGTTGGTTTACAGTAATTTTCGTTTCTCCCTGGATACCAATAATTGGCGACGTGATATCAATAATAGCTGGAACCAAGAAATACAACATTGTAAAATATTCAATTGCAATGACAGTAGGCAAGACGGTCAAGGCAGTTGCCATAGTATTTTTCGGAGTACATTTCATACATTGGCTTGTCCATGTTTTACACTAGAAAGTATATTATGTGTATGTTAGAACAAAAATTCTGTGAACAATGCATCTCCAATACATTACGAATTAGAGTTTGAGCCAGATTTTAAAAAATTTACATTCAAAGGCAAAGAAAAAGTATCAGTCAAAATATCAAGACCCACAAACAAAATAACGCTACATTCTGCAGAACTTGAAATAAAACAATGCAAAATATCTTGCAATGGAAAAGAGACAAGACCGAAGATAAAACTTGATGAAAAAGCAGAAGAGGTTACGTTTTCATTTTCCCAAAAAATATCGGGCAAGGCAACAATCTCAATTGATTTCATAGGACAGCTAAATGACAAGCTCGTAGGGTTTTACAGAAGCAAGTACAAGTACAACGGAAAGGAAAAATATCTTGCAACCACCCAGTTTGAGGCAGCTGATGCGCGAAGAGCATTTCCATGCTGGGATGAACCAGAAGCCAAGGCAACATTTGATGTCTCATTATTAGTAGACAATAACCACACCGCAATCTCAAACATGCCTGCAATATCAAAAAAGAGTCAGGGTCGCAAGACATTGTACAAGTTTGATACCACGCCAATCATGTCTACATATTTGCTGTATCTTGCAGTCGGAGAGTTTGAATTCCTCTCAAGCAAGTCAGGCAAGACACTCATCAGAGTAATTACCACAAAGGGAAAGAAACAGCAAGGTAAACTTTCACTAGAGTTTACAAAACAATTTCTATCATACTTTGAAAAATATTTCAAGATCGCATATCCATTACCCAAGCTTGACATGATTGCAATACCAGACTTTGCATCAGGTGCAATGGAGAACTGGGGCGCAATCACATTCAGAGAGACCATATTGCTTTATGATCCAAAAACATCATCAACTGAAACAAAACAACACATTGCCGAAGTCATTGCGCATGAGATAGCACACCAGTGGTTTGGCAACTTGGTCACCATGAAGTGGTGGAACGACCTGTGGCTCAATGAAAGTTTTGCAACGTTTATGGCAACAAAGGCAGTTGATGCACTGTACCCAGAGTGGGACTTTTGGGATCAATTCCTCATTTCAGAAATGACAGGAGGTTTGAGCCTTGATTCATTGAAATCATCGCATCCAATCGATGTTCCAGTGAAAAGTCCGTCAGACGTTCGACAGATATTTGATGAGATACGCTACAACAAGGGAGGCTGCGTACTAATGATGTTAGAGAATTTTATCGGTGATGATAATTTTAGAAAAGGATTACACAGTTATTTGAAAAAGCACGAGTATGCAAATGCCACGACTGAAGACCTAT
>JAJSDS010000056.1 GCA_028580875.1 Nitrosotalea sp. | reverse complement strand
GTCAGAATTACAAGACATCATACTATACAAGACCCAAGAAGTACAAACAGGTTCCATATTCATGGAAGATCCCTCGTTTGCATTTGATTATGCCCACATACTGCCCCTAGTTGAAAAATGCTCAATTCTACATGGTCATACATCATCTGTCACAGTTGAACTAGTTGGAGAGATGAAAAATAATTTGCTGATGGATTTTGGAGAAGCAAAAAAGATAATCAAG
This sequence comes from Nitrosotalea sp., assembly GCA_028580875.1. Taxonomy (GTDB): domain Archaea; phylum Thermoproteota; class Nitrososphaeria; order Nitrososphaerales; family Nitrosopumilaceae; genus Nitrosotalea. The sequence goes on along the minus strand of JAJSDS010000056.1, from coordinate 10,205 downwards.
GAAGTCATATCAATTTTAGATCATAAATTTTTCATTAATGAAAAATATCTTATCAACGAAGAAGGCGAACACTATAGGATTGGATTTGATGGTCCAAAGGGAAGATTTGATCTCCAAGTTCCAAAGAATACAACTTATCTTTTGAGGGGAGAGGCAACTGTTGAGAATTTATCTACCGAGTTAATCAAACTGCTTGTTCCAAAAATGCCAAAAAATATTGAGGCTGTAGGAGTCTACATTTATGAGGGCTATAACAAGGGAGCTCACATAATATCACAAATCTCAAAGATCTAAGATATGGAACCAACTATCAAGGAAACTGCTTGGAATCCTGAGATTGAAAAACAGATTCTAAAACAATGGGAAGAATCACAGATTTATGATTTCAAACCAGAGGGGGATGTATTTGTAATTGATACTCCTCCGCCTTATCCGTCAGGAAGACCATGGCACATTGGAGCAGCATCACATTATGCTCAGATAGACATGATTGCAAGAACCGCAAGAATGTTTGGAAAGAACGTCTTGTTCCCAATAGGAATTGATAGAAACGGTCTTCCTGTTGAGATGTACACAGAGAAAAAACACGGAATCAGGATGCATGAGACAGAAAGGGGCGAATTTCTCAAGCTCTGTGCAACAGCACTAGACGATTTAGAAGCAGAGATGATACAAATTATGAAGAGTCTTGGCCTTAGCGGCAATTTTGCAGAATATTACAGAACAGATTCTGAGAAATATCGCACTCTGACTCAGTCCACATTCATCGAGATGTGGAAAAAAGGACAAATCTATCTTGCAAATAGGCCAAATAACTATGATTGGGTAACAGGTACTACAATAGCAGATGCAGAGATAACCTATGAGGAAATTCCTACAAAACTAGTACACATGAAGTTCAAGGTAAAAGAACCTGAAAAAACTATCATCATTGCAAGTACTAGACCAGAGTTGTTATGTGCATGCCAGACAGTGATTGTGAATCCAGAAGATGAAAGATATTCAGATGTCATTGGGAAAAAAGTAATCATACCTCTGATAAATAGAGAAGTCGAAATAAAGACACATCCTTCTGCTGAAAAAGAGTTTGGTTCTGGCGCAGTCATGGTTTGCAGCTATGGTGATCAAAACGATGTTGCTTTGTTCAGGGATCTCAAGCTAGAAGAGATTGCAGCAGTTGGGACAAATGGAAGAATGAAAGAGGTGGCAGGACCATATGCAGGCCTCAAGGTAAAACAAGCAAGAGAGAAAATAATTGAAGATTTACAAAATCAAGGTCTTGTAGAAAAAATAGATAACATTAATCATAGAACTCCAATATCTGAGAGAAGTAAGACTGCAATTGAAATTATCTCCATGGAAGAATATTACCTAAAACAAAAAGATGCAGTTGACAAAATAAAGGAACTTGGAATGAAAATTGACTTTCATCCGCCTATGCACAAACAGATCTTAATGAACTGGCTTGAATCAATCTCAATTGACTGGCCAATATCAAGAAGAAGATTCTATGGCACAGAGATACCCATATGGTATTGTAAAAAGTGCAATGAACCACATGTACCAGAGCCTGGAAAATACTATAGACCATGGAAAGACTCTAGCCCAATAGCAAAGTGCACCAAGTGCGATTCCACGGAATTTGTAGGAGAACAACGTACGTTTGATACTTGGATGGATTCTAGCGTGTCACCACTTTATATCACAAAATATAAACAAGATGAAGAATTTTTTAGAAAAACATATCCAACAACCATTAGACCACAATCAAAGGACATTGTGCGTACGTGGCTCTACTATACAATATTACGATGTGAACAACTCACTGGCAAGACTCCATGGAGTGATGCATGGATAATGGGATATGGAGTAGATGAACATGGTGCAAAAATGAGTAAAAGCAAGGGCAATGTAATTGATCCCCTTCCAATCATACAAAAATTTGGTGCAGATACATTTAGGTTTTGGAGTGCAAGTGAGATAAATCTTGGATATGACTTTAGGTGCTCTGAGCAAAAAATAGAGACAACCAAAAAGTTTCTAAGCAAACTCTGGAATGTTTCAAGATTTCTTTCTGGGTTTCCAGTGATAAAGTCAGGAAAGCCAGGTCCATCTGACAAATGGATACTGTCTGAGCTTGACAAGGTCATCACAGAATGCAAAAAGGGGTATGGTGAATACAATTTCTTTGTGCCTGCCACTGCATTAAGAGAGTTCACGTGGAATCTTTTTGCAGCACACTACATTGAGATGGTAAAAGGAAGAGCGTACAGTTCTGGTTTTACAGAAGAAGAACGAGACGGAGCAATATTTACACTGCACAAGGTTCTTTCTTCAGTTTTGATATTACTTGCTCCAATTACGCCATTTATCACAGATCACTTGTGGCAAAATCTTTATTCTCAAACTACGATACACCATGAAAAATTCGTAGAGCCTGAGGGTCATGAGGACTGGACAAGATACACAAAGGAAATTACTGAATTTAATTCAGAAGTGTGGAACAAGAAAAAAAGTATGAATTTATCATTAAAGGATACGGTAGAAATTGCGATTCCAACAAGCTTGGAGCCATTTGCAAAAGATCTCAAAGCAATGCACAACATAAAATGATACAAGTTATTGTTGAATTTTAAATAACACCGCAAGTATCAAAATATCATGCCACGAATTGTACATTTTGACATACCTTCAGATAATCCAGAGAGGGCACAGAAATTCTATCAAGATGTATTTGGATGGGAGTTTGCAAAATGGGATGGCCCCATGGAATACTGGATGGTAAAGACTGGAGAGAATGACACACCAGGAATTAACGGTGGCTTGGCAAGAAGGATGCCTGGACAGATAGGCATGATAAATACAATAGACATACCATCAATTGATGAATACATAATCAAGATCCAGTCAAACGGTGGTCAGATACTAGTACCGAAAATGGAAATTCCAGGAGTTGGACATTATGCAACGTGCATGGATACAGAGGGCAACATATTTGGAATTATTCAGATGAATCAAAGTACAAAATAGAACTTTCAGGCAGTTAATTTTATCAGCAGCCTAGCAACGCTGGCACCGATTCTTTTTACTTGTTCTTCTTGTTTTTTGTCTTTTAGAGTACCATCAGCATTGAATACCTCATGAGCCCTTGCTATTGCAATCTGTTCTGGTATTACAAGTACGCTGATATTTTCAAGAATAGCCCGTACGTGAACTAACCCACGAAGGCCACCAAGGCATCCGGGAGATGCACTCATAATTCCTGCAACTTTGTCCTTAAAACATGCAAGAGATTCCTCACCCTCAGATGGTCTTGATGCCCAATCAATTGTATTTTTGAGAACACCAGATATTGAGCTGTTATACTCTGGCGATGAAATAAGAAATCCCTGATGTGATAGCATCAAGTCCTTGAGCTTGCGCGCATTAGAAGGAAGTCCTTCTTTTTGTTCAAGATCTCCATCGTAAAGAGGCATTGCAAAATCTCGAAGATCAATTATAGTGACATCTGCACCATTTTCCATTGCACCTGCCGCTGCAACTTTGACTAGTTTTTTATTAAATGAATCAATGCGAGTGCTTCCAGCAAATGCAAGAATTTTTGGTTTTGCCAATTATCATATGATATGATCATGGTTTAACAAATTTTCCTTAGGACTATCATTTGTGGCGTTCTTTAAATAATAATTTTATCTTTCACTAAGAGTTGAAGGCTGTAATTATCAAAAAACACGGCGGACCTGAAGTATTATCATATGAACAAGTTCCAGATCCAGTCGTTCAAAAAGGACATGTCTTGGTAAAAGTAAACTATTGTGCAGTAAACCACTTAGATATTTGGGTGAGAAATGGCATGCCTGGCAAGAGCGTAGTATTTCCACACATCTTGGGTTGCGATATTTGTGGAACAATATTAGAAAAATTTGGAAGTTTCAAAAAGGGCGATAGTGTTGTAGTGTACCCAGCAGTTGATACCAACATCCCAAGGGTCTCGTTTGGAATCATAGGCGGATTTGGCAGGTATAAGGGAGGTTATGCTGAGATCATTTCAGTACCAAAAAATAACATAATAAAAAAACCAAAGTGGCTTTCAGACAAGGAAGCTGCTGCAATCAACATATCATATCTTACAGCATGGAACATGTTAGAAAAATCAAGATGTAAAAAAGGTGACACTGTTCTGATTTGGGGTGCAAATAGCGGAGTGGGCTCTGCTGCAATTCTACTTGCAAAAGCAAAAGGCCTGAAGATTATTACAATAACATCAGACAAAAACAAAACCATACTTGCAAAAAAATTAGGTGCTGATTTTATCATAGATCGAAGTACCAAGGATGTCACATCAGAGGTTCTAAGAATCACCAATCAAGTTGGAGTAGATGCCGTAATTGATCATGTTGGTACAAAGACATGGCCTGTCAGCCTTGACGTTCTCAAGGTAAAAGGCAGAATGGTTTCATGCGGCACTACAACAGGAGGAGAGGGAATTGTAAACATTAGATCATTTTACAGCAAAGAGGCCCAAATAATAGGAGCATATCTTGGTTCAAAATCTCAACTTGTTTCACTACACAAGTTTATGAAATTAAAAAAAATAAGACCGGTGATTGACAGCGTATTTGATTTGAAAGATGCAAAAAAAGCACATCAGAGAATGGAAGATAGTAATCAGTTCGGAAAGATACTTTTGCAAGTATCTAGCTGACAAATTTTCTACAGTCACAGTCCACAACAAGACAAGTCTCACTGTGTCTTATGTGATCGTCAATGCCATGGCCGCAATTGGTGTTCTTGCAAGTATACCTGCTTTTTTCCCTCTCTACTACTTTGCGGGCTATCTGATTTGCTTGTTCTTTTGAATAACTCTTCTTGTCAATGTAATAGTGAACTACTCTGTTGTAGAGTTCGTTGGGATCAAATGTATGGCTCAAGGTAGATAGAAAATAACGATACCCAAACTATTAGTTTTTACTTTTTTTTATGCAGCCTGTGCTTCTCTCTCACGCATGATATTAAGAGCAGAACCTGCCTTGAACCATTTTATCTGAAAGTCATTGTAGGAATGCTTGAGTGTAATCTCATCTTTTGTTCCATCTTTATGGTTTAGTATGCATTTGAGGTTTTTCCCAGGCTGTATCTGCGATAAATCAAGTATGCTAATTTTGTCAGTTTCTTGAATCTTGTCATAGTCAGATGGATTGACAAATGTAAGTGCCAATACTCCTTGCTTTTTCAGATTGGTTTCATGTATACGTGCAAAACTTCGTGCAATAACTGCGGCACATCCAAGATACCTAGGAGACATGGCAGCGTGTTCCCTGCTGCTACCCTCACCATAATTGTTGTCACCTACAACTATCCATTTCAGACCTTTCTCTTTGTATTGTCGTGCAATTATTGGAAATGATTCAGTGTTTCCGTTTAGTTGGTTTTTGCCTTTACCGACATCATTTGTGAATGCATTAACGGCACCGAGGAATATGTTGTCACTGATTTTATCAATATGACCACGCAATGACAACCATGCTCCCGCAGGAGAGATGTGATCCGTAGTGCATTTGCCTTTTGCTTTTAGTAAGAGTGGCAATTCTACAAAATCTTTGCCGTCCCATTTTAGAAATGGTTCTAGTTTTTGCAACCTTCCACTTGAAGGATTGATAATAACTTCAATCTCATCGGGATTAGTAGCAGGAGGTACATAGATCTCACCTATATTTGAAAATCCTTTTGATGGCACCTCTGGTGCTTTTTTTGGCGGCTCTAGTTTGAACTCTTTTCCATCAGATCCTTTCAAAGTATCTTTTAGTGGATTAAATGACAGTCTTCCACCAAGTGCAAGGGCAACAATCAATTCAGGACTTCCCATAAAGGCCATTGTCTCTCTTCTACCATCATTTCGTCCAGGAAAGTTTCTGTTAAACGAAGTAACAATTGTATTTGGTTCTCCGGGTTTTATCTCTGGTCTGTTCCATTGTCCAATACATGGACCACAGGCATTTGCCAATACGGTTGCGCCAATATCGTTCAGGGTGTGCATCTGTCCGTCTCGCTCAATGGTAGCTCTAATTTGTTCAGAGCCGGGGGTTACAAGAAGAGGAATCTGTACATGTAGTCCATGAGATTTGGCTTGCTCTGCAACAGATGCAGCCCTTGTCATGTCCTCATAAGAAGAATTTGTACAACTTCCAATAAGTGCTACAGAGATTGTATCAAGATACTTGTTTTCTTTTACATCATCTGCCAGATGAGATATAGGTCTTGCAAGATCTGGGGTATGCGGACCTGCAATGTATGGTTCCAGCGTAGACAGATCAATTTCTATCACTTTATCAAAATATTTTTCAGGATTTTGTTCAACTTCAGGATCTGCAACAAGAATGTCTTTGTATCTATTTGCAAGATCTGCAATAGGTCCACGATTAGTTGATTTCAGATAAACTTCCATCTTGTCGTCATATGGAAATACGGAACATGTTGCACCTATTTCTGCACCCATGTTTGTAATGGTAGCCTTACCAGTGCAACTAATCGACTTGGTACCAGGTCCAAAGTATTCTACTATTGCATTTGTTCCACCAGACACAGTAAGCTTCCATGCGACATACAGTATGACATCTTTTGGTGCAACCCAGCCATTTAGTTCCCCTTTAAGATGTATACCAATTCTTTTTGGGTACAACAACTCCCATGGAAATCCTGCCATCACTTCTGTTGCATCAAGTCCTCCTACTCCAACAGCAAGCATACCAAGACCACCTGCATTTGGTGTATGGGAGTCAGTTCCAATCATTAATCCACCAGGAAAAGCATAATTTTCTAGTACAACTTGATGAATAATTCCTGCACCTGGTTTCCAAAATCCAATCCCATATTTTCTGGAAGACGATTCAAGGAATTTGTAAACTTCACTGTTTTCATCTAATGCAACTTTAATGTCTACATCTCCGCTAACTTTAGCCCTAATGAGATGATCACAGTGCACAGTTGTTGGAAGTGTACTTCGTTTGAGGCCTGATTGCATAAATTGTAGAATTACCATCTGTCCGGTTACATCTTGAAGTGCAACTCTATCAGGCCGTAGAAATGAATAACTCTTGCCAGGCTCTAGATCTTTTGCACTTTCAATATCATCAAGATGACCTACCAGTATTTTTTCAGTTAGAGTAAGAGGTCTATTGACTAGTTTTCTATATTTTGCAATGTTTTCTGTAATCTTGGCATAAACCTTTGAAACTAGTTCAGGAGTTGTTTCTATTTGCATTACTATAACACTAGACAATTAAACTGAATTTAATATAAACGGTATTTCCAATAATTTTATCTGAAAAATCTCTAGTTCTTTGCTTTAATTAGACTTACAAAGTATTTGTGAAGTGATAGATCTCCTGTGAGTTCAGGATGAAATGAAGTTCCAATGATATTTCCTTGTTTTACAGCAATTATTTTTTCGTTAAACTTTGACAATACCTCAACATCTTTTCCTGTTTCTATGATAGAAGGTGCACGAATGAACACACCTTGAAACTTTTTGATGCCTATCTTATCCATCGAGATTTCAGATTCAAATGAATCCTTTTGCCTGCCAAAGGCATTTCGTTCAATTTTGACATCAAGAAAGTCCAATAACGGCTGATCCATTTCGCCAACTACCCTATCTTTTGCCTTTTTTGAGAGCATTATCATACCTGCACATATGCCAAAGACAGGCATTCCGCTTGCAATTTTTTCTTTGATTTTCTTCAGCGAGCCATTTACTAGAGACAGTGTGCCAATTACAGTACTTTCTCCTCCAGGTATTACCAATCCATCAAGATCAGAAATCTGTTCAGGAGTTTTAACCTCAGTTACAATACCATCAAGTCCTAACTCTTCAATTGCCATCTTTGTGGCCATAATATTTTCTGCAACATCTCCCTGAACTGCCAATACTCCAATGTTAATACCGCTCATGCTGTACTACCACGTTCTTGCATTCTAAGCTCAAGATTCTTTGTATCTAATCCCAACATTGATTGTCTCTCATCAATCATTTTCTGTGCTTCTTTTACCTTGTCTGGATCTTCCCAGAATGTGGTTGCCAGAACTATTGCTTGTGCTCTTTCTTTTGCATCATCAGCTTTGAATATTCCAGATCCGACAAAGACTCCATCGCATCCCAAAGTCATCAGATATGCAGCATCTGCAGGAGTTGAGATTCCACCTGCTGCAAAATTGACAACAGGTAACCTACCTAGACTTGCAGTCTCTTCTACAACAGAATATGAGACTTTTAATTCCCTTGCAACACTAATCAGGTCTTGTTCATCACCTGCATCATAAATTGATTTTATTCGTCTCAATTCGGTATTTACATTTTTAATATGAATAACAGCTTCTGCAACATTACCAGTACCCGGCTCACCTTTTGTTCTAATCATTGCTGCACCTTCTTCGATTCTTCTAAGAGCTTCACCTAGATTTCTTGCACCGTTTACAAATGGACTTGTGAAATCCCATTTCCAGATATGGCGATTTTCATCTGCAGGAGTTAAAACTTCAGATTCATCTATCATGTCTACATTTGTTTCTTGCAAAACCATTGCCTCGTATACATGACCTATTCTACATTTTGCCATGACAGGAATTGTTACAGAATCCATGATTTCTTGTATAATTCTAATACTTGCAGTTCTTGCAACACCTCCAGCTTTTCTGACATCAGATGGAAGTTTGTCTAAAACCATTACTGCAACTGCACCAGCATCTTCTGCAATTTGAGCTTGTTCTACAGTTGTAACATCCATAACAACTCCATTTTTGAGCATATGTGCAAAACCACGTTTTAGAGTAGATGTTCCGCGTGTGGTGCTAAATGATCCTATCTTTTCATTAACTACTCCTTTAGCATTACCCAAATCACCAGAAAGCGGAATCATAAGATTTGATCGAGTCTTACGCTATTTATTTTATTATTTCTGCTATTACGCCATCCAAACTGTTTTGGACCTCGTTTATCAACGGAGGAATGAATTCCTGAGTAGAATTTTGGTCAGGCCACTGTACATTGATTGATTTACCATCAAGTGTTACCTGCAATCCAAATTTTTCATACTCGTTTAGGTCACTTTTTACTTGATAAGAGGTCTTTGGCATTTCCATAAATCCCGTCTCTTTTATGAGGGCAGTTAGCCTCTTGACCTCATCTTTTGACAATTGATATTTTGCATCAGGTTCAGAATAGCCATTTTTTGTCAGACTGTAAGTGGTTTGGCCATCATTTGAGATGGTTAGAACTTCGGTTGTGTCAGCGCCAATACTCTGTGTAAGGCCAAATGATATTTTTTTGAGGTGTTGTTTGCTATATTCTATTGATATGACATCATCAGAATTAACTGCAACATTTGGAATTTCAGGTCGAAGAAGTGTCGGTACTACAATGAAAAGAGCTGCAAGTATAGGAATTGCTCCCAATAGTATGATTATTGGACGGACCAAATTTTGCTCTCCAAGTGATTCTCGTCTGATTCAGGCGTGTAATTGATTAAGAAATGAAAATTGTAACATGTAGATTTCGTGAAACAGTCCAACGCTCAAAAAGAGTCATGATGGTACCAATAAATCTTCAGAAGTCAAGTAAATTAAAATTCAAGTGCATTTATGTTCATTACGTGGGGTCGTAGCCTAGCCTGGTATGGCGACAGTTATCACATGATGATCACCGCTAAGGGCTCCAGTGGTTTCACAAGCTTCACTGACGCAAGGATGATGTACAGTTTGGAGCTGTAGTGACCCGTGTGTCGCCGGTTCAATTCCGGTCGGCCCCACCATCCGATCTCTACCCTGACCTTAACAGTTATAAGGAAAAAGGCACCTAGTAAGTCTGCTAGGGAGATAGGACTTGAGTTTTAAAATTTCGAAAATACATGGCGGTAGATTGAATTGAGTAGAGGAAATTTCCCAACATTTGGAGCCTCTAAAACTGGAACTTTTGTTTCCACCCTGAAAAATTATAACCTGCCTCCGTTCATTTTAGAAAAAATTGCTGCAGATTGTAAATCAGATCTGGTCAGAAAGGGAAGAATTGAAGAACGGCTGCAAAGCATGAATGATTCTGCTCTTGAACTTTTACACAAGGTTTTTGTTGATTGTCATGAAGATTCCTCTGGCACATATGCCAACTATCGATTTTTCGCATATATTTCAAGCATGTTCCACAAGTGTGAAAT
>JAJSDS010000055.1 GCA_028580875.1 Nitrosotalea sp. | reverse complement strand
GTCTTCTCTAGTCATACTGTTACAAAATTAATTATAGAGTTGTCTCAGAATTTAATTGATCATTTTTAATAGTAATCAATTATCATAAAGTTGTGTCATTTACTGTAGGAAGTAAATTCTTTGTTGGTATTAACCTAGGCTGGTTTGAACAAGCATATAGTTATGACATGGGTTATTCTGAATTTGATGATTTTCCCTTATGGACATATCCTCCCACTGCTCCAATAACATTGAATCTTGCTGTACCAAACATGCCTCCACATCCGCCTTTTCTATCACAACATCCTGAAGCAATTGAACAATACTTTTCCGCAATTAACGGAGTTGATATTGTAAGACTATGGTTATTTGAGGAATTAGAAGGACTAGTTTTTACAAAAGATGGAAACAACAATTTGTCTGGTATAGATCCTGTATTTCTTACTAATCTTCTTGCAGTACTTGATTCTGCAAATAACCATAACATCAAGGTGTATCTTACACTCTTTAATTCATGGGATACTCATAGTTCACCGCCGGCAGGATTAGATCCGTCAAGAGTTGGAAAATACCAAGAATTATTTTCAGCAAGAAAGCAAATAATATTAAAAATAATGCAAGACCCAACTGATTTTTGTAACAAGATAATAACTCCATTGGTAAATATAATCAAAAACAAACCTGCAGTATTTGCTATTGATATAATGAATGAACCTGAAAGTGTAACTGAAAACAATATGATTACTCCTGCACAATTGAAAAGTTTTGTAGAATCTGTTGCTACAGCAGTAAATCCATCTGGGATTAAAGTTTCTATTGGATGTATGAGAAAAAACATAGCAACATCATTTTCTTCTACTATGGATTTTTCTGATATTCATGTATACAATAATCCTGCAATCCCGAATAGTCAAGCACAACTTGATCCATACAATTCATCTGATTTCTCTGGTAAGTCTTGCATACTGGGTGAATGCGGATATGCCTTGGATTCAAGTCCATATGACATCAATCAAGAAGTAATCGTATTACAAAATCTTCTCCAGACTACCAATGACAAAGGATACGCTGGTGCTATTGCATGGCGCTATACTGATTACGAAAACCCAGATGTTGTATTGCAAACAGTCTTGAGCTTTGCAAATACAAAACCTACAATCAAGGCAATAAAAAATCCAGGTTGTTTTATCGCAACGGCTGCAATGGATTCTGAAATTCATCCACATGTGCAGTTCTTGAGGGAATACCGAGATAATATTCTGCTTAGATCTTCGCATAAAGAACAATTTGAAAAACTACTTGATTGGTATTACAAATTCAGTCCTCCAATTGCAGAGGCCATGAATAAAGACAAAAATTTGAAAAGAGTAATGAAATACATAGTTGTCTATCCTATAGTACTATCATTGAAAATATTATTAAAATTACTTGGCAACGAATTAAAAGATTTTTAGTTTTTATTTCAACTAGGATATTAAACTAGTTTACAATATCTTATTCTTGATCTAAAAATGGAGCAATATTGTATCGGAACTTGTAAGACTTACAAAACGTTGAAACTGGCTCATGGGATTATAGTCCAACAAAGACTAATTTTGGATAACCTAAATATGCTAATTGAATTATTTACATAATATTATTTATTGACATACTTATTCTTAAATAGTAGTGTACTGTACAATGTACAGTACATCTGAAATGGATAACAGCGACTCATGTGGTCCCGTACCATCTATAGAAAATAAAATCCCGAAAGATATCCACAAGAGTCTTCTAGACCTGCGTAAATATGAATCAAAAATTATAAATCAACTAAATTCTAATCCTCAACTTGCGGAAAAATTCTTGACAAACCCTGCAGCTGTGCTCTCTGAAATGGGAATTCCAATAGATAATAACCTAAGTGCTCGGTTGAAGAACTTTCCTAAAACTCAGAATTTTCTTGCTCCAAGAACATTCTGCTTACTGGATGGAAGTAAGATAAGACCAAAAATCAATGTAAAGTTCATTCCACATCAAGAAAAAAAGGCGAAATAAAATGCCAGGAACTCAACTAAATAATTATGATTTAGTAATAGAGTTTACTGAATCTGCGATTAGAAGGGTGGTTGGTGCAGCCTTTGATGCGGATAATTTTCTTTGCAATCAAATTTTTTCTGCACTAAGTAATTTACTGCATATTCCAATTCAATGTCCAGCCAATTTTACCGTTGGTGTATCACTAGGAACCCCTACAGATATTCCAATTTCAGGTGTGCATCCAGATGTAATCGATGTAAACATACAGTTGGGAGATAATGGTTCCATAGGTTCATTTCGTTTTGTGGCAGTCATAAATGTGAGTCATCTCAATAGTCCTGATGTGGATCTCATTAAGATAGATCTATCGCCAGGCGGCCTATTATACACACAAATCAGTGCTTTTGGGATAAATGATACAAATAATGTATTAACTTCTGTGCTTAATCACGTAAGCCTGATTCCGCTGCTACCTGTTCCTGTTAATCGCACTTCAACTTCCCCAACCGATATCATTTCAGCTGACACGCGAGCGATCGATGATACTTCACCACAACAGCTTGACGGGCTTGCAATCCTTCTTCTCTTTGGTGGTGGCGGTCCAGGTAATCGGAATGGTTTTACCCAGAGTTTTGTGCCAATAAATGAAACTGGCGGTATAGGCATCAATTTTGATTGGCTATGCAGAATAATTAGACCACAGCTTCAAAACGCCATTCCAGGATCCACTTTTGTACCACCATGCAATTTGAACGGCTCAGTTCCCTTATCTGGCGATCACAATCCGCAACTTGATTCTCTAAGTCTTACCCTTGTAGACGGTGCAATTCAAATCAATGCAGGTGTGTCTGCATCAGATACTGGATGGAATGCAACCGCTACTGTAGGAGGTACGATAACTTTTGAAATTCAAAATGGTCAGTTGGTACTAAGTACTCACATAGATGATCCAAATATTAGTGTGAATTTAGATTGGTGGGTCTATCTAGCTGCTGGAGTAGTTGGAGCTATCATAGGTGGAATAATTGGAGGAGTGATTGGAGCCATTATTGGAGCAATACTAGTTCCATTGGTTACATGGTTAGCAAGCAATCTGTTGAATGGTTTGATAAACAACATAGCGGCTCAGATTGTCAACGCACTTAACAGCCTATCTCTTAATGTCAATATTCCTGCAGTAGGCGTTAACATTGTATTTCAAGAAATACACATTGATGATATTGTAATTGGATCTGAGGTACATCCTTCCTATCAAGCACCAATTAGATCAGAAGGTTATCTTACGGTATACAATGATCAGTGGGTTGACCTGGACAATGGCAGAGTAGGCGGACACAATCTAGTAGGCGCAGATTTGTCTTGGGAAGGAGAGGCAGTTCTCTCCAGAACATTGCGGACGCTTTGTTGTTCAAAATTGGCAAGGACTGGAAGTCGATTCTTTGATTATACAAGATATGAGCTATACGAGTTGTATTATGACAATCCAGCCACTATTCCAGAGATCGAATTGTGGTTCCCATTTTTTGGACCTTCATTTAATGTCTATGGCGTAGAGACAAGCGACCAGAGGTTTTCCGTAGTTCAAGTGGTGGAAGTTACAGAATCATACATAACAATTAGATACAGAACCTTTGAGAAACCAATAGTTGCTGTAAGAATTATTAGCAACTACAAGGTCACAACGGAAGTATTTTCTCTTGGTAGGGGAATAGTAGGTGCTGATATTACAGAAGAAGCAGCACGATTTGAACCTGCGTTGCCATTGATAGCAAAATATGCATCGCCTCAAAAAGGGGTAATCGCCTCCACCAAAACATCTTCAGCCGTTTCTGGCCCCAGAAGTTGTGAGGAAATGGGTAAGCTCGGAATAGCAACCCCTGGAACATGGAAAGTTCCAGTAACTGTAAAACCACCAAAATTAATAACATTCAAGGCGGTTACAGAAAATTTTGTTCAAGGTCAAATACATTGGCTTGTCAACAAGAAAAGACTGGAAGAGGAAAAAGGCACAATAAAAATACAGGATAAAACCATCAAATATGCAATAAACCGTAACATTATTACTTTCGAAACAAATTCTGACAAGGCCATTTCGTTTGAGGTCTCAGTTGAAGCAAATGACAAAAACAATACTTTGATAACCACTTTGGCATGCGTTCAGATACCGACTCAGAGTACGACATACGAGCAAGCTATTGTTACTTGGTCAGTATATCAAAAAGCCTTTGCTCGAGCATTTGGGTCTCTTGAAATTCAAAGTACTCCACAAGTACCACAATAATGTTGGTGGTAGTTGATATTGCGGTGTACATTCATAATCAAATTCTCAGTCGTTTACAGACTGTGTCAAAATATTGAGCCAGTGGGGATTTTACTTAAGTGAACCATTGAAAATTAATTCAAATCAATTATTTGTTAAAACATAATTTCAAACAAACCCTAATTGCAAATAAAAAAATAAAAAAAGGAGTTTTGTAGCGAGTCTTATGGAACTCAACATTTTGTAGATTCAGACTTATGCGGTAGGGTTTGACTAAAAGCTACACACTGAATTTTAAATGTATTTTTTAATAATCTTGGGTATGACTCACAAACATTTGTGGAATCTACAATGTGATTCTAATTCTAGTCATTGAGGGAATTGAGAAGTAAAAATGGGGTCGATTTTCTATCTGAAAATGAAATGTTCGTTTTGTGATAATGATAAAACAGAGATAATAATGTCAAAATCTTCATTTTCACCAATAAGGGCAATATGCATGAAATGCAAAAAACATTTTGAATACTAGTTTTTTGCTCTGAAAGAATTTATTTGGAAACTGAAAATAAAAAATAATCATTGTTCAAATTTTGCACATATTGCATATATCGTAAAAGATGGGGCTGCTCCATAATAATGGGGTGCAACATACATCATATCGACTAGCCATTTTTTACCATCCTCGGAAGGCTCATTTCTGTAAACTGATAACATCTGATGCCATCCTGCAGAGTAATATCCTCCACCTGTTAATGCTTCATTATTGTTGCACGTAACTTGAGCTAATCCATAATAGCCTGCTGTATGGGAAGAGTTAGTTCTTACAATTGTTGTTATTCCTGGAGTTTCAGATGCAAGTGATATGTTTGGTTTTATTTGAACGAGAAAAATAATGCTAATGCCTATTACAAGTACTGTCATGGCAAGAAAATGGCTTTTCTTCATCAACAAGCATATTGTCTTCTAAAATAAATATGCCAATTCTGGGTATCATTTTTGATAATCATTATACTTTGTGTACTGCACGTGGAAATTTGAGTCTTACAGGGTTCATAACTTCTGGTAAAAACTTTGAAAATATGAAAAATAGTACATACTATTCGGTTCATGTCTCTAAGGTTTTTACCCCTAGAACACGAAACCGTTTTCATATACAGTACGAGTCTGCATTACATATTGTACAAAATGGGGTCAAAAGACTCTGTGTGTTTATTTTGAAAATGCACTCCTATTCGTTAATTGATGTTTGTTTGATTTTCACATACAGAATGATAATACAATATATTGGATATTGTTAGTAATGAATTCTACAACAAGAAGCAGAAAGACTCGTAGAGGAGTCATCGGTATAGAGTCTGCAATAGTTATGATAGCATTCGTAATCGTTGCTGCGGCTTTAGCCTTTGTCGTTCTCAACATGGGTTTTTCAACAACACAAAAGGCAAAGACAGCAATTTCATCATCTGTCACAGAGTCAAGCAGTGCACTTGAGATTTCAGGTAAAGTAACCGGCATCGGATTTGTCTCAGGTGGCACACTCAACGCCACAGTGATACCTCTCAAGGTAGCAGGTGGAGGAGACGCAGTAAGTCTTGATCCAGCTCTGGCAGACATCAAGTATTACAGCAATACTGTAAGATATGATAACATCTACAAGAGCGCTTGTGTTCTAACATCTACAGCATACACTGATGTATCATCAGCAGTTAATGCTGCAAAGACAGCGGGATGTGTAGACCAAAACGCAGTAAATGGAACAGGAAACCATCCGACAGCATCTTCTACTACACAAGCAATAGTGTACTTTGATGTCAACAAGAACAACAACGCTATACTTGATCAGGGTGAACATGCAAACTTGGTAATTCAATACAATAGTGCAGACAGACCAGCACAATTAGACAACATCAAAGCTGAAGTTGTACTACCAACTGGTTCTGCATTGACTGTAGAAAGACAAGTGCCAGCAGTTACAACAAGTGTAGTTGACCTAGGATAAGCAAAAACTTATTCTACAATTCTTTCTTTTTATTTCTTCTAGTTTAGATAGAGTAGTTTAGTATAGAGTCTTAGATTCAGATCTGTTAGAATCACAATCTTTCAACTAATCTATATTTTGAATCTTTTACAGGATTAGAGTCTTGCCGGACTCAAACTTACGATTTTAAAATTTAGCCATTTTTGCTGGTCTGTAATCACATATTGTCATCATTACTGAAAATCTAGATCTTGTTTAATAGTAAGAAATGATAAAGTAAAAAAGTAATATGACTAGGGACATGAGGGGAATTTGTGCCGAATGTGGATTTCAAGTCAGAGGAGACACATTAGACGACTTGGATGAGAGCTTTACATTACATTTTGAAAACGATGGTCATGATACCTACTACTTTGTAGATAAAGAAGGCAAAAAAATAGAAAGAGACGTTTCTAAATTATAACCACCTTTTAGATGGATTGTAATTGTTTGTGATACAAAATGTAGAAAAGGAGTTTTGTAGCGAGTCTAGTCTTATAAAACTCACACCAAATAGGACGATATTGCCATGGAACTTTAAGATTCAATAGCGTTAGATTTTCATCACAGGTAAAGATGACTTGATATTCTTGCAGGGATCAAAATCCTGTGGCAAAGTTAGCCATTATGAAGATAATTACAATTTGGAGCACGACTTGACTTACGACTACTTTGAGATACCTTCTTGTCAATTTCTGAATTTTTCCTAAATTTGGTTCCGTCTTTTTAAGTTCAAAATAAATGCGAAGATTGGTAGGCAAGAGTATTCCAAGACCTTGCACTGTCATGATAACAACAATAATCGCTACAGAAGAAATCCAGTAAACCGTTGGTGTGTTGTATGTAAAAAGCCCTATCTTTGCTGCAAGGTAATAGCCAGCAGTACTTGTCACTGCGGTAACTGTACTCATGTAAAAGATCATCTCGGGCATAAGCCAAGAGATAATCTCTTTTCTGGTTTGGATTGTAACATGTCTGAATATTGGACCCAGTATGAATCCCATGAAAATGTCTGTTCCAGTCCACATGATTGCGGTAAAGACATGAACATAATTCATCAAAAGGAAATTGCCGGTGAAAATTGCCATCAACAGTGTGCCTATCGGTATTTGCTACCCACAGGTTTGCACGCAAGGAAATGGAGGGAGGCTGTGACAAATCTCTATTGGCATTCAATTTACTTGACTACCAGTACTGGAACTGTCGATTTATGTACAAGTGCATTTGTCACACTGCCTAGAAACCATCCCTTTACTTGACCAAATCCCCTTGAAGCAATAACTATGAGATCAAATCCTCTACTGGTTGCAAAATTATTGATATCATCTGTCATGACATCGCCTTTGACTATCTTTCCCCGGAACACTATACCATGTTTTGCTGCCAGAGTCTTTGCCTCATTCATAAAATCTGTAGCTTGTTTTTTCATATGTTTTCTATAAGGACCTAAAAATTTTGGTCCGGTTAATGGAATGTAGAATGGTATCACACATAATCCTGTTATAATGGCATCACATTGTCTTGCAAGATATATTGCCTCTTCTAGACCCCTGATGGAATTTTTAGAACCATCCAGAGGTACTAGTATTTTCTTTATTTTCAGCTTTATTTTTGTAATGGCTGCCATTTCCATATTTTTCACTACATTAATTGATTAAAAATTAGATAATGATTATCAAACTTGAGAATATGATCTAGATACATTTGATGAGTATTACAATATTAGTTCAATATCTAGACGAAAATAGAACTAAAGTGAAGTACATCCAGTTTACCTTCATTACTCATCTCTTCAGAATCTAGTGTTCCTTTCTTTTCAAATGCATCATAAACTATTTTGAGGTATTTTCCAAGTGGCAATCTTGGTATGTCATATTGTTTGTCTTTTCCATACCACTCGTATAGATCCTTGTCACTTTTTGTTAGATTGCATTTGGGACATGCCTGTACCATGTTGTCTATGGTGTCATCTCCGCCTCTTGATTTTGGAATGATGTGCTCCCAATGTAAATCTCCTTCAGAACCACAATATGCACACTTGTTAGATTCTTCAACAAGTTTCTTGTTTTCTCTTAGAATTGCAGAGGGGTGAATTCTCTGTTCCTTGAGTTTTTCATAAGTATGCATGACAAAACCATAATTTTTCCTGTCACCTACTGCACTTCCTGCTATGAGCTTGGCATATTCCCAGTAGATAAGATCACGAGCAGTTTTGATATTTTTTGGAGGCACTAAAACCAATAATGTGTTTGAGGTATTAATTGATTTTAGAGAGAACTAAACTAGCTAAACAATATCACAATGAGTCTAGTAGGATAAACATTAGTGGATTTTGAACTAATATTGTAATATCCCTCAAAAAACCAACTAATTCTACTCAGAATCCAAGATATCAGAATCATTCAAACAGACTCATGATTAATTAACGATCAGGGCGTAAAAGCACATCATGGAGATTATTCCTTATCGTAAACCCAAGAATGATAAAATAATTGGTGTTCTGGTTATCATACTCTTTGTCTTGTCAACAGGGGCATGTCAGACAGCTTTTGCAGAAAATAGGACCATTACCATCCCAAGCGGAGCATCAAACCCACACTTTGAAACAGAGGCAAAATTTTGGTATTCCCCACCGGTTCTTACAATTCACAAGGATGATGTTGTAAAATGGCTAAATTCAGACACAGAGATTCACACAGTAACAAGCGGCAAGGGAATTGACAGAGGCCAGTTAGCACAGGGCAAGATGAATGGAACATCAGATGGTTATTTTGACAGCGGTCCATTCAAGCCAGGACAGTCGTGGTCTTTTACTTTTGATAAAGAAGGTACATTCTATTATTTTTGTACGATACACCCTTGGATGGTTGGAGCAATAGTTGTAAGTCAAACCATACCCGACTATGCCACTGATGCACAAGGAAACAAGATAGAGAAATGGCCCGTTGTAAAATATACTCAAGACAAGCAAATTGAGGCTGATCTTTCATGGGAACCTCATGTCATTTTAACTGGAGAACAAGTTACATTTGTTTTCAACTTCTATAATCCGTCTACTTCTTCTTCACTCATGACCTCCACACCATATCGTTTTGTTATAATCCAAAATGGAACGGAGATATTCTCAGCTGATGATGTCACGCAGTATAGTGGTGGCTACAAATATTTTGTATTTAACAAATCAGGACCTGTAGAGTTTAAACTGGAAAATATTGATAATACTGTTCGGTCTGTATATTTTTCTACCACTGTATTTGATAATCCATCAGAAATTAAAAAGGAAATCCCAATCATTCAACCGGCAAGAAATCTGGAACTAAGCCAAGCGACTATGATAATCTTTGTAGGTCCACCAATAGCAGCACTTGCTTTTGTCATAGTTTGGGCAAAATGGGGCGATAAATTATGGAAAAAGAAGAATCAACAAGCAGAAAAAAGAGAATAGCGTTAAAGAAATTTAAATGAATCCCTCAATAACATCTCATTCACATACAAACAGCAGAACTAATCGCATGAGCAAACCGTAGTTGTGAAATATGCTGGATTCATGAAATCATTGTACGAAGATCTGTATCCTTAGTTTCTGCGTTAAATTTCAGTCCAATTAACACCATTATGCAGCCAATCATGAGATTAACTCCAAAGACAAATTGCTGTGGCCAATTTATCTTTGAAGACATTTCTATTGCTATCAAAGGTGCCCATGCTCCAATAATCAATCCGGAATTGAAAACAAAGCCTGCCGAAGTATTCCTTATTTGCGTAGGAAATTTTTCCGATAGAAATGCAGGCATTGGTCCAAATCCACTAGTTGCAATCATAATAAGAACTGAATTGTAGAATATTCTTTCAGAAATACTTGATGCATGATACAGCCCAATCATCAAGGGCACTGCAAGAATTACTGTTAGAACTGAAAATATTCCAATCGTCCTTATTCTTCCAATTTTTTGACTTACCCACCCAGAAAAAACATATCCAATAATGGATGAAAACGTAGCAGCAGTCATCATTATTGCAATTTCTGATCTGCCAAGATGTACATAGTCAGAAAGCAGTGTTGGCATAAATCCAATTGAGGCATAGTATGCGTACATCAATCCTGTCGTAATGATCAAAGCCATGAAGAATGGTTTTCTATGTGTTCCTGAGACTACTTTTTTCAGTGGTGTTTTTTCTATAGATTTCTGCTTTAATTTTTCCACCCAAACCTTGGACTCACCCATCTTAAGTCGTAATACTAGGGCCAACAAACTTGGAATTATTCCGGTGAAAAACATTATGCGCCATCCTGTTTCTATGAATGCATCATTT
>JAJSDS010000054.1 GCA_028580875.1 Nitrosotalea sp. | reverse complement strand
CTAGTGTCTTTGCCAATAGAGTGGGTCCAGGCAAACAAGCTGGAAAAAAGCGATGAGGTCGAGATTGAAACAGGTTCTAACAGCATTTCAATTACTCCTACTGGTGGAAGCAGACCTCCAAACGAAGTTGTAATACCATATCCAGTATCAAAACAAGAAAACATCAGTGCCTATGTGACAGGTGCATACCTGCTTGGATATGATATCATCAAGATAAAAGGAAAATCAACCATATCCGTAGAGGACAGAGAAAAGATTCGTGGATTGATGCGAAGATTGGTAGGAATGGAAATTGTTGAAGAGGATGCATCAAATGTAAATGTCCAGTTCTTGCTTGACGCAACTACATTGAGTCCTGATAAGATACTAAAAAGGATGAGCTCAATTGTTCTTGGAATGTTTCGTGATACAATATCTTGTCTTGCATCATATGACAGGTCCGTATTACAAACAATGCCAAGTCGGGATGATGAAATTGACAGACAATATTTCTTACTGGTAAGATTAATTCGAAGCGCAATGGTCGACAAGAAACTTGCAACTGCATTAAACTTGGGAAACATTGACATTCTAGATTACAGGGTTGCGGCAAACTTGCTAGAGACTGCAGGAGATACAATAATTGATCTTGCTCATTCCATTTCTGAATTACCAATATCAAAGTCTGATACAAAAAAACTATACGATGCAGCACAAGAGATAGAAAATGTACATGAAAAATCAATCACCTCATTTATTGAAAACAATAGAAAACTTGCAATCGAGGCAATCACTTTACACCGAAACTATCAAAAAAAGATCTCAAGTGTCGGTTCCTCACTTGATCCAAAAAAACAAGGATCAATTCAGCTACTAAACTTGGTATTTACATTTGAAAAATTATCTAGATGTTGGGCAGATGTTGCCGATTTGGTAAAGCCAGTCTATACGTGATATTTTTTATTTACAGCATAAGTCAAGACAGCACAAATTGTTTTTGAATCTGTAATTTTTCCTGATGTTATCATCTTGAGGACCTTTTTGAAATCAATTTTTACTACAGACATTATTTCATCGTGGTCTAGCTGCAAGTCTCCTACTTTTTTTATCCCTGATGCAACATAGCAATGGATGATTTCAGTATTGTATCCAATGGAAGGATAGTACTTGATAAGTGGTGTCATCTTTTTTGCGGTGTGTCCAGTCTCTTCGCGAAGTTCCCTGTGGGCACACTTGAGCGGCTTTTCTCCCTTTTCTAGGGTTCCTGCAGGGATTTCAAGCACATATCCATGTGGAAACCTATGTTGTCGTACAAGCAGTATCTTGCCGTCTTCTATTGCAAGTATTGCAGCAGCACCTGGGTGCTCTATTACTTCGCGTGTAACTTTTCGTTTGTTTATAGATAAAGTGTAAAGACTAAGTGAGAGAACCCTGCCCTTGAAGACATTTTTCCTCATTTAAAATGATTTTATCACAATTATGTTATGAATGTATCTCAGACATGAGATGGAGCCTCTTTGATTTCTTGGCTTGTACTATTGCATCTCTTACCCATTTATTCAAAAACGTAATTTTTTTTGGCATGAACAAATCAACAGAATGAATCCCTTCAATGTCATGTATTTTACCTGACAAGTCATCCATCTTGTAGATGTTATCCGTATACATGAAAAGAACAATCTGGTTCATGTGCACAAAAGGATTTTGCAGATATGATCCTGCAAATACCTTGGCAAGTTTTGCAAGTGTCTTTTTTACATCTGTTACGCCAACCAAAATTGCAAACGGAATAAACTCTCCCATGTTCTTTGGATTGTATATCGAGGTAAACTGAATGGCTTCATCATTTTGTAATTTATCCAGTGAGCGGGCTATGGTCTTTGTAGAAAAGCCAGACTCTTTTGCAATCTCTTCAATTTTTAATCGCGGATCTTTTAATAAAATATCAATGATCTCAATGTCAGTCTTTGTCAGATCAGATCTTATCTCCGGATTTTTTGCCTCAAAGACACTCAAGACCCTTACATCGCGGAGCAAGTTTTTTGCCAAGTCCATCTTCTTTACAGGATCTTCTTTTACCACTATGCTGCATACGGTAATTCCTCCAACACATGGGACAACAAAGAACGGCTCTCCAACCAATCTAATTTTCTGTATTATGTCCTCAATCTCTTTTCCAGTGACTACAAAATACAAGACACTGTACCCTAGTACGGGCGGTTCAATCTTTAGAGCAAATTCCTCGATTATTTTATTTTCAATCATCTTTTGAATTCTTGATTTTACTGCAACACCTGAGATGCCAATCTCCTGGCCTATCTGTCTGTCTGGCTTTCTGCAGTTGTTGAGCAGATGTGAGAGAATTTGTATGTCTAATTTGTCCATTTGTTATAGTAACGCCTCACTAGTTATATCAAAATGTACATGTATTATATAATATTGTCTAATATGATAACTTCATAACAGTAAAACGTTAAATATTGGACTAATTCATGATCGTCTATTGGATTATAGAGCACAAATTGGCATTAGATTCATCACAAGGCGCAAGGGCAGTCTCATTGCAGCAAGTCTTGCAGTGGCAATTGCCATACTTGTGGTACAGGTAAACTCTGTAATTTTCCAGGGTCTCTATGATGCCATAGTTCGTGACCAGATCAATTACAGGTTTGGCCATGTATACATTACAAGACAAGAAGATTTTATCACAAGATCTGACTTCATGCTTGTAAACTGGCTAGAAAGAATTCCATATGTGCAAGCAGCAGCTCCACGAATTGATTCTGCTGCCTCAATTAACGCAACAATAAATGGAAAATTGATTCATGATTATTCTGTACCTGTCATCGGAGTTGATCCAGTTCTTGACAGGGAAGCGTCCACAATGTACCAAACAGTGGGAGCAGGTGGACAGTATGTCACTTATCGAGATTCAGTCGTGCTTGGGGCAATTGTTGACAGGGATCTTGGTTACCCACAAATAGGTGATACAATAAAATTGAAATTCAAGGATCAATTCGGCAATGATATTTTACGACGATTGACCATAGTTGGAATCACTGCAACTGCAGGTTCAGTGGGTCTTGACAATAGTGTCATAATGAATATAGATACATTGCGAGAAATTTTAGATAGGCCGCATGAAACACAATCAATACTTGTCAGACTAAATGATCCAACAAAGGATACAGATGTCAAAAATCTATTTCTTGCGGCATTTCCATCAAATGCTGACAAATTCAAGGCACAGACAATCGAAGAGTCAGCAGAGCAGACGCTTAGTGGTTTTAGATCAGGAATTGCACTGATTAATCTAGTTGGATATTTTGGAATGATGTCATCCGCATTTGCAGTAGTTACAATACAAATGATGCAGGTAACAAGCAAGACAAGAGACATTGGTGTAATGCGCGCAATTGGTGCAAAAAGAAAAGATGTATTGCTAGTTTTCATATTTCAAGGAATGGTAATTGGAGCAATAGGTGCAGGACTTGGAACTGTCATGGGAGTAACATATACTGCATATGCAAAAGAGACACACATGACATTTCAGGGAAGCTTGCCGCTTGAGGTAAAGTACAACTGGACAAGCATAATTCAGACAGATATCATGGCATTTGTGCTTGCAGTAATTGCGTCAATCTATCCTGCATACAAGGCTACACGGCTAGAACCAGTGGAGGCAATGAGAGTTGGCTGATTACGTTTTAGAGGTAAAAAACCTCGATAAAGTGTATGGCCAGGGAGAGACAGAGGTCTATGCATTAAGAAACCTGTCATTTCGCGTCAAGCGAGGAGAGTTTATGCTAATAGTTGGAAGCTCAGGCTCTGGCAAGTCCACATTGCTTAACATGATTGGTCTGCTTGACAGGCCAACCAGAGGAAAAGTGATAATTGACGGAGTGGACACATCAGAGCTAAACGACAATCAACTTTCCACATTTAGAAATTCAAAGCTTGGCTTTATCTTCCAGTTCTCAAATCTCTTGTCAGATCTTACAGTTTTAGAAAACGTTACACTGCCAAGAAAGATCCAAGGTACAATACCAAATTCTGCAGACGAGGCAAAGGCGTTACTCAAAACAGTCGGACTTGAAACCCAGATGAACAAATTTGGAAACCAAATATCTGGTGGACAGGCCCAAAGGGTTGCAATCACAAGAGCATTGATTGCAAAACCAGCTGTAGTGCTTGCAGACGAACCAACAGGAAACTTGGATTCAGTATCTGCAGAGACTACGGTACAGTTGTTAAAGTCACTTAACAGAAAACTGTACCAGACATTTATCATAGTTACACATGACCGTCACCAATTTGGCGAAGTGGACAAAGTGGTAACAATAAAAGACGGTAGAATTCTCAAAGAAGAGATGGAGGCAAATCTAGCTTGATCTACAAGGGTATGGCAGTGCTAGTACTGTTGCTTGCAGGACAGATAATATTGCCAAGCTATGCAACATCAGGTGAAATACTAACACCAGCAGTATCTCCATTTGAGCATGGGTTCAATGATGTCAAATTACTTGATGCATATTTTGGTCCTGCCGGACAAAAAATTGAGGCAGAGCCAGGTGACAAGAATGTCCCATTAACAATAGTGTTGTCAAATGTTGGCACCGAAGATATCTCAGGAATCAGTGGTCTTCTCAGCTTGCCGACAGGATTTTCAGGGGCAATTACAAGTAATGGATTAATCGAGGCTGACAATACCCAGACTGCAACTGCAGGCCAATCATTCACACTTACATTCTTTGTAAACATGGACAAGACAATCAACATTCACGATTATTCAGGAACAATCAAGGTTACATATTCCCGAGTGCGAGAAAATGGTGAGCGTACAGCATTTCTTGACTTTAATTTCAAGGTTACAGGAAAAAGTGTGATAAACTTGAAGGCAGAAAACCCATTTTTGAATCCAGCTTCAAACAATGCTGTAACAATCCAGATCTCAGACGCTGGTACTGCCCCACTAAATGACGTAGATGTTGTTATACAAAGGGATCAGAGCACATCTACAACAACTGACACAAACAACTTGCAGGGAATTGTGCTTGACCAGAACCACTGGAAGGTGGGAACAGTCCAGCCAGGAACATCAAATACATTTTCAATCCAGGCATTTATTCCACAAAATGTGGCAGGGCAGACAATCCATGCACCATTTACAGTGACATATTTTGACGGACAAGGAAACCAAGTTACAACAACTAGAACTGTTGACTTTATTGTAGGGCCTACAAGTTCTGTATCGATAATAAAATTGTCATCTCCACCATACCTCTTTACTGCAGTGATGCAAAACCTCACACTAGGAATTGAAAACTTGTCCCCATCAAAGATATCTGATATCTCAATTTCAATCACACCAAACTCTAGCAACTTGAAGATTCTCCAAGACAACAAGTGGTTCATAAGCGAGATAGGTCCTCTTGAAAAGACTGATCTAGTAATTCCTGTATTTGCAGACAAGAGCATTGAGGGACAAGCAGTAAATTATGAAGTTGACATCCAGTATACAAAAGATGGTGCAACAGTAATTGAAAAACAAAACTTTGCAACATACATCAGGGGAGTGATTGATATTTCACTTCACGACATTGGAGTGACAGACATTGCAGGCAAGAAGATGATAATAGGAGATGTTCTCAACCAAGGAAATGTAAAGGCAGTATTTGGACAGGTGACTGTAATGTCACTTGATGACTCAATTATCAAAAAGTCAACCCAGTATATTGGAGACATTGACATTGACGCACCGGTACCATTTAACATTCCAGTAAATTCTGACACTGTACCAACAGGTGATCAAAAGGTTCAGGTAACATTAACTTGGAAGGATACACTACTGCAACCTCATACAATAACTGAAATTGATACCGTATCATTTGGTACACCGCAAGCCCAGTCAGGTAACGGTTCAAACTTTAACCAAATGCAGATTATCATACTTGTAGCAATTGCAGCAGGGATAGGCGGTATAGTGTTCAAGGTACGAAAGAAAAAGGCAGTTGTACTTGAAAAGAAAATCGAAGAATCAAGCTAAGGGTATATTTACAGCAAAGGCATTTTTTCATACATGATATGGGATGAAATTGAGATCCCAAAAGAAGTCCGTCAATTTATGCTTGAAGGAGCAGAAGAGACAGCACTGGGTCAGAAAAATGGCGCAAAAAAACAGTATCGTTATGGTAATCTACACATTCGAGAATATGACGACAAGTATCTGGTTCATATGGATAAAGTTGATCCAAGAATAGATCCACTTGGCCACCTTGTACAAGATGCACCTGAAATTCTAGTTGGAGTTGCAAGCGGAATTGTTGCTGGAAAAAAAATTTCATCAAGTGTTTACAAATCACAAAAAAACATGCCTTTTGCAAAGGGCGCATCAATATTTGCAGGACTTGTGGCATCAGTAATTGCAGGTTATGCAGGCTATACACTAACAAAAAAACTAAAAGAGTTCTAAGGAGGGAAAGGCAGATTTCACGTCTTAGAACCATTCAAACCTTCATCAAGCTTGTACCTCTTGTTATCGCATTACGAAAAGACAGAAGAGAATGGGTCAAAAAACAAGGTAAAAATGTAGATCTCAAAAGGTATCAAAAAAATGCACGCAAGGCACTCAAAACATTTCTTTCACTTGGTCCTGTCTACATAAAACTAGGTCAGTGGCTCTCATCAAGGGCAGACATTTTGCCGCAGCCGTATCTTGAAGAATTGGCAAAACTGCAAGATGAAGTTCCTGCAGAGTCATTTGATAAAGTAAGACCAATCATAGAAAATGATCTTGGACCAATGGACAAGAGTTTTGATTTTGTGGATACAAATGTAGTATCAGGCGCATCACTTGGCCAGGTCTACAAGGCAAAGTTACGAGGCCAAGATGTGATCATCAAGGTAAAAAGGCCTGGAATTGAAAAAATAGTTGAAGAGGATATCCGTGTCCTAAAAAAAATAATTCCTTTTGCAATGAAGTTTGTAGACCCAAATCTTCGATATTCTGCAGAGGCCATGCTTTCACAGTTTATTGAGACAATCCATGAAGAGATGGACTATCGAATAGAATCCCAGAACCTAAAGGCAATCAAGAAAAACATGCAAAGCTATCCAAAACTGATAATCCCATCTGTAATTGATGATAGGTCAAGCAAAAACATACTTACAATGGAGTATCTCCCTGGAATCAAAATAACTAATGTCAAGGCACTTGATGAGGCAGGAATTGACAGAGAACAGATTGTTGTGCGTGCACACCGGATATTTTTTACAATGTTGCTAAGACACGACCTGTTTCATGCAGACCCACATCCTGGAAATATTGCAGTGACAAATGACGGTTCCCTGATATTGTATGATTTTGGAATGGTCGGAAGGCTTGACAACAAGACAAGACTGAAGCTAATCAGACTTTATCTATCCATCATAGAGCGAGACCCAACAAGAACCGTATCTGCAATGGATGATCTTGGGATGCTAATGCCAGGATATGATAGAACCATCATAGAAAAGGGACTTGCGCTTTCAATCCAGGCCTTTCATGGAACAAAGGTAGACAGGATGGAAGTAAAGGCACTGATGGAGCTTGCAAACAAGACAATGAGCAAGTTTCCATTCAAGTTACCAAAACATCTTGCACTATACATGAGGATGGCATCAATACTTGAAGGAGTATACCTTACACACAAGGTAAATTTCCGATTCATCAATGTTTTACAAAATATAATGGAAGAGGAAAACATTGTACGCGATGCATATGTTGAAGAGCTCAAGATCTCATTTGGAAGATTTGTAAAATCAATAGATTCTGCAATTGCTCTAGTTCCAGAGATAAGACAATTTATAGAACAAAACAAAAACATGCAGCAAAACAAGCCAAAATCAAGAACCGTTCTGCTTTCTGGAACAATTCTTGCAGCAGCAGTCTTTGTAGGATCTACAATATTGTACTCTACAAACAATACCATAGGCGAGATTGGAATGGTTGGATCTGCTGTTATAATGGCACTCTCTGTATTACTGAGAGATCATTAGAGCGTAAGCAGGAATTTACATTTTTGTACTTTAAGCTTGCGATGTACCCATACTGATGAATTCTGCCTGACAGTTATATCTAAAAAATTTCAAATCTGTACAGTGAAAATATTAGGACTATCTCTTGTTTGGCTTCTCCTTTTTGGTGCGCTAGTCACACAAGGCGGAATATTATCGGCATCTGCCATTGAACAGACCCCATCTTTGCCAAGAAACCTTAATGCATCTTCAGTATCTAATACACAGATCTTTTTGATCTGGGATGCCCCAGTTAATGCAACCGGAGTTACAGGATATCAGATAGAATCCAAAACAGATTCTGGTTCATATTCAGTTTTGAACATAATTGGTAATCTAACAACATATCTTCATACTGGACTTGTTGCAAATACGACTTACACTTATCGTGTCTCTGCAATCAATTCTGCTGGAATTGGCAACTCATCAAACGAGGCCACTGCAACCACACTTTCTACTCCATCTGCACCTAGAAATTTATCAGCCACTGTAATTTCTGCATCACAGATTGATCTTATCTGGAATGCACCAAGCAGTAGTGGCGGAACTCCAATAACAGGCTATAAAATTCTACGAGATAATTCCTGTACTGGAACATTTGTTACCATATCGAATACTACCAATTCAAGTACAAAGTATTCTGATACTGGACTTGTTGCAAATACGTGTTATCGATATGACATAGAAGCAATCAATGCAATAGGTTTAGGCGCAATGGCAAATAATGTAACTGCAACTACGCTTTCGATACCAGTCCAATCACATGTTCCAAATTCTCCTACAGGATTAAATGTAAAAACAATATCTGACACATCACTAAATCTAACCTGGACTGCACCATCTGATAACGGTGGAGCTGCGATAACTGGCTATCTTATACAGAGAAACGGCACAACTATTGCGGTCAATACATCTTCAAACAAAACAAGCTATACCGATACATTCCTCTTACCGTCTCACGTGCAAACATATCGAGTTGCCGCTTGGAATGGTATTGGATTAGGCACGTTTTCAAGTGAGATTTCTGGAATTACCAATTCAACTATAATCTTGCCCTCTGGTAATGGAACAAACCAGACTTCTTCGAATCTTGGCAAATTAATCTCAGATTTGGAACATCAACGTAACCAGCTGTTAAAACAACAAAGACAAGAAACTCTGGTTCTAATTCATGACTGTCATGTTCAAATCAAGAACGCATCTCCAGAGAATAAGACACAGGTTGCTCAGGATTGTAAAGTAAAAATAAAAGAATCAAGAACAAAATATGTTGATCTACGAAATCAACTAAACACAGAATTGGCAACACTCAAGGCTCAACTCAAATTACAATCACATCAAGACAAAAATGAAAAACATCCTGATAACGATACAGAACATTCTGAAAACAAAGTAACACACTCTGAAAATGAAACAGAACACTCTGAAAATAAAATTAGTCAACTGGGAAACATGACAGAACACTTTAAGCTGAAATTACCTAATTTGCAAAACAACATAACACAGAATCTCAAGATACACTCAGAAAAACAAGATGGTAAAAATAACAAAGGCAAACACAACCAACAAGGCAATAACAAGAACGACGACTAGAATATAATTTAATAAATCACTCTGGAATTTGTCCAGATCTTATTCTATTGCAATATTTTTTCCAGTACTTGCGGG
Organism: Nitrosotalea sp.; assembly: GCA_028580875.1. GTDB lineage: Archaea > Thermoproteota > Nitrososphaeria > Nitrososphaerales > Nitrosopumilaceae > Nitrosotalea. The sequence continues at coordinate 1,066 of JAJSDS010000054.1, read as the reverse complement.
TATTGTTAGTATGAGTACACCGTCACGATATTTTGCAGATGCAGCTGGATTTTCGTCGTCTTTTACCTCAATTGGCAACCTGATTTTTTTGTCAATTGCCCGTGGTCTTTGTTTCCAGACTATGGTGCCTTCAACATCGTCCTCTCTTGTTGCACTAATTGATAGTATGTTGCCGTTTAGTCGTAGTTTGATCTCTTTTTTGTCAAATCCTGGCATGTCTATTGATACAACTAGACTGTCATTTTGCAGTATCATGTCTACTGGAGGTAAAACAAACTCGTAGAATTCGCGTGACTTGTTGCCTATCTCTCTCATGACTTCTTTTGCCATGTAATGCCCTATGCCCATGATAGTATCATTTATCACTTTTTTGATTATTAAACCTTAGTCAAATTAGCTCAGTAACAGAGTCGCCAGATTCACAATTTATCTACTGCTCAATTTAATAGGACTTTGATGATTATTGTGATAGAGGGTTTTGACCAGGCAGGGAAAAAAACCCAGTCAAAATTATTGTCAGATTTTCTGAAAACAAAAAACAAAAAATCTACCATATTTAGTTTTCCAGATTACACAACACCAGTTGGAAAAGAGATCAAGAACTTTCTTGGAGGCAAGCGCAAGTTTGCACCACAGGTGATACACTGCCTTCTTGCAGCAAACAGGTGGGAAAGATCACAAGACATCAAAGATGCACTTGCAAAAAAACATGTGATAATAATGAACCGATATTACCAATCAAATCTAGTATATGGAACAGTAAATGGTCTTGATTTAAAGTGGCTTGAAAACCTAGACATGGGTCTACCAAAAGAAGACATGGTCATATTGCTTGATGTCAAAGTATCTGATTCATTTTCAAGAAAAAAACAAAAGCGTGACAGGTTTGAAAAAGACAAAACGTTTGCACTCAAAATCGCAAACACATACAGAAAACTTGCAAAAAAATATCACTGGCATACAGTAAACGCATCACAGCAAAAAGATCAAGTTCACAAAAACAGATGGCGTAAAAATAACAATCAACGAGGCCCTTATAGAGAAGAGTCAGAAACTGCTTGGCATT
>JAJSDS010000053.1 GCA_028580875.1 Nitrosotalea sp. | reverse complement strand
AGGGACTTGACTCGAATAATGGCAATAATTGACATACCTGGAAATTGCCTTATACTGAGTTTTCTTGCATCACGGCCACTTGTCTGTGCAAGTCAAGCTTGTACAATTCAAGAGGCTGCAAGTATGATGGCTCGGTACAACATTGACCACCTTCCTATACTAGAAAATAATAAAATCGTAGGAATGGTCACCACACGGGACCTGGCAATATACTTGCTTTATGCATGATGAGAAAATATTTTCAGGAGAAAAACGGCCTAGTTCCACTGGTTGTTTGCAAAGAAAAGATACGTCAGTTTTTAAATGGATAAAATATTGTATTATTTCATGAAGGCAATGATGATTCTACTTGGCGCACTTCTTGCAGGCATCTTTTTGCTTGTGGTACTGCACTGAACAGGTTTAATTTTTGTTATACTGTATGAATACAATGGAATGTCCAAAGTGTGGCTCGCCAATGGATAAATCAGTCAAGGATTCAAAGATTGTATACACCTGCTTTTGCTGCAATCATGTTACAGTACAACAAAACTAGTTAAATCAAAGATCATGGTACAATACCCCTGTTGTGAAGTTTGACGAGTTTTGGGGAATGATGTCTTCTGAGCTTGCAGAATCCCGGCAGTTTGCAACCCAGACCAAGCCATTTTCTGCCAAGTATTCTGGAGGGAGGATACTAGTTACCACAAGTGATGCCGTGTGGCCAATAGAGCGTTCAACTGTGAGGCAGGTTTGGACCAAGGCTCTGTCCATGCATGAGAAGATGAGGTTTGTTCATACAAATTACTCACATGAGGGTATTCGTACCTCATCGTATATCATTTCATTATTGAAGCACTTTGTTGCTGACGAGTCCAAGATGGAATAATGATACACCTTTGAGAAACGTTATAGCCTGATGTCTTGATTGTTATACCATGGACGAGCGCAAAAAGATGAAGTCAAACACTGAAGATGAGTATAACAAGGCTCTTGCGTCAGATGATCCTACCATAATATCTGAAGAAGAAAAAGAAAGGCTGACACGCGAGGCAATAAAAAAATTCAAGTCGCTATGATTAGCCTAGAATGGGTTGTAACAGGTGTTCTGCTGTTTGGCGGTATGATTGTAGGTGGGGTCAGCTTGTATGTGAGAAGGAAGAGGGAGGAGAAGATGGCGTTTGATAAGGCAAATGAGTTTAGGATCTAGTTTTTGAAATAATTTTTGTATTATGTTTCTGAAAAGTGTCATGTTGCTTGATTTAAAATTAAATGGTAATTGATGGTAAAAATCAGGGGGTTTGATTTTTTTCCAAATATGTAAAGTAAATTGTTTGGTGCGATCTAAAATTTTCTAATTGTATAGAATCAAGTATTATTCTTTTTCTTGTGCGAGAACCATCTCTGTCGCAAAAAGTGCAATAAAGACACATCGTCCTGCTGCTTTACCTGCGATGATATTATGGAACTTGTAAGCTTGGACGTGATTGGCTCTAGCGGCATAAGAACATCCTCTCGCAAGCTTTGCAGATCAGACTCTAACACCTTGATGAAATATTCCTGACTTCCTATCGTAGAATAGGCTTCAATGACACGTGGCTCTTTGCGGATAAACTCGTGAAGCTTTGCCAAATCCTTTTCCCCAAGTCCTGTCTCTGCACCAACATATGCTGCGATGCCAAGACCAATTCTTGACCAGTTTATCTCAATTTTATTTCGTAGCACTCCACTTTCCTTCATTTTTGAAACTCGTTTTGCAATTGTGCGCTGGTCAGCTTTTAATGTCTCAGCTAGTTGCTTGAACTGTACCCCTGCATCAGTGGCCATGTGTTCTAGTATCATTAAATCCAGCTCATCAGGCACATACGGAGGCTCTCTGGTTGCTCTAAACATGTTACCTAATAACGTTATACAAGATTAAAAATGTTATTAGATTACGTAAATATCTATATTCATGTATCTTGGTGAATAGCTGATTTCAGATGGATACAAGTGTAGAATTACAAGTGTTGGAAAAAACACATCCCATGTGGGATCAATTTCTTCATTGTAAAGAAAGAACCTAGGTGATATCTTGTGGACATTGTAATTTTGCTAGTCGTACTGGTAGGTTCTCTTGGATTGGCTGTAATATTTGGAAGATACATGGCAAGGCTGATTGTATATGAAAAAAGGCCGCTAGAGAAAACAATGGGCAGGGTAGAAAATGGATTCTACAGAATAATCGGTGTAGACAGATACGAGCAGATGACATGGAAACAATATTTTCTTGCAGTTGTAATCACAAATGTAATTGCTGCAGGATTTTTGATGGCAGTGTTGTTGTACCAAAATGACTTGCCACTGTCACCCAAGCCCGGCTTGTCACTTGATCTTGCGTTTAATACCGCTGCATCATTTGTCACAAATACTAACCTGCAACATTATGCAGGTGAGCAACAGCTTTCAATTTTTTCCCAGATGGTTGGATTGATCTTCATGATGTTCGTAGCTCCAGCATCTGGGATCGCAGCAGCATTTGCATTCATCCGTGGATTTATCAGAAAAGAGTTTGGATTGGGAAATTTCTATGTTGATTTTACAAGAATTATTTTAACACTATTGCTACCTGTCGCATTTTTCTCTGCGTTACTATTGATTTTCCTTGGCTCGCCGCAAACACTAGATTCCACAATTGCATTGGGTACACTCCAGGGAGGAGCGCAGACAATTCCAACCGGACCTGTTGCATCACTTGAATCCATCAAGGAGCTTGGAAGCAATGGCGGCGGATTTTTCGCTGCCAACTCCGCACACCCGTTTGAGAATCCAAACGGCATCTCAAATGTCTTTGAATGCATACTCATGCTTGTAATTCCATTATCACTCCCAATTGCATATGCCCATCTGCTAGGAAAAGGCAGAGGAGTCTCCATACTTGCAGCCATGTTGATTGGCTTTGGAGTGATGCTTGCACTTGGGTTGTCAGAACCAAGCGGCCCTGCAGGCCTTGAGACACGGTTTGGAAGCTTTGGAAGCACTTTATTTCTGGAAACTTCTGTTGCAACAAATACTGGTGCTGCAAACGCGGCACTCTCAGGCATGTCGCCAAATGCGGTAATTGGACTCTTTCTTGGAATGTTTGTCCAAGCAATCCCTGGTGCAGACGGCACGGGAATGATGATGATGATAATTTTTGTCATCCTAACATTATTTTTGGTTGGACTCATGGTTGGCAAGACTCCTGAGTTTATGAGCATGAAGATAAATCCAAGAGATGTCAAGCTTGCGGCATTTGTATTTTTAATTCACCCTGCACTGATATTGATTCCAACAGTATTTGCATATACAACTGGTGCTGCACATGATACCCTTGGAGCAACAACTCCTGCAACATTTACCCAAGTGTTGTACGAGTACAGCTCAGCTTCTGCAAACAACGGCTCTGACTATCTTGGAACATCTGCAAACACTCCGTTCTGGAACTGGTCCACTGCATGGATTATGCTGATTGGCCGTTATGCGCCAATTGGACTGATGCTTGCAGTTGCAGGATCCTTTACTCTGCGAGACAGAAAAGAAGTTGTCGAGCCAATCAAGACATCTGGTTTTCTTTTTGTAGGAGTGTTGTCTGTCATGGTATTTGTCCTAACAGCTCTGACATTCTTTCCATTTTTGGCAATGGGACCGTTTTCAATGTAACGTGATGATATCATGACAACAAAACTATTCCAAACAATATTTGACAAAAGGATGCTCAAGGATTCTGTAACAAAGCTTAGCCCACTTTACTTGGCCAAAAAAAGTCCTGTAATGTTTACTGTAGAAGTTGGATTCTTTTTGGTGCTTGCAATTGGAATGTTACCTATAACGTCAACAGAATTTGTAAATGAAAACCGAGTGTTCTATATCGAGTCTGCTGTAATTCTGATTGTTACAGTCTGGTTTGCAACATTTTCTGAATCGCTCTCAGAGTCACAAGCTAGGGCAAAAGTGGATTCTCTTAAAAACTTGGAAAAAGAGGTCATGGCAAAAAAACTTGTAGATGGAAAGGAGGTATCGGTAAAATCAACCAGCCTGCTTGTGGGAGACAGGGTCAGGGTCTATGCAGGAGAGATAATCCCACGAGACGGCATTGTACACAGCGGCAAGGCATTTGTAGATGAATCTATGATGACTGGAGAATCAAACCCTGTCTTCAAGGAACAAGACAGTCCAGTCATGGGTGGAACAAAGGTGGCAAACGATAGTATCGTAATTGAGATTACTTCGGAAGCTGGAAAAAGTTTCCTTGATGAAATGGTTGGACTAATTGAGAGTGCAAAAAGACCCAAGACCAAAAACGAGATTGCACTTACCATACTTCTTGCAGGACTGTCAATAATTTTTGTAACAGTAGTTGGAACAATGCTGTTTTTTGGATACTATCTTGGATATCACATGGACATTTCAGTTTTAATTGCATTGCTTGTTGCATTGCTGCCAACTACAATCGGTGGACTACTTCCTGCAATAGGAGTTGCAGGAATCAACAGGCTTGCAAGGGACAACATTGTAGTAAAGTCTGGAAAAGGAATCGAAGCAGCTGGCGACTGTGATGTACTGATACTTGACAAGACTGGAACAATCACAGAGGGTGCAAGACGGGCAATTGCATTTGTTCCAATGGAAAAATTCACAGAGCAAGATATTGTTGAAGCAGCTTATGCTGCATCATTTAGTGATCACACACACGAGGGAACATCAATTATTGAACTTGCAAACGAGAAAAAAATTGAACCGCCATTTATGATGGAAATAATGACTGCAAGACCAGTAGAGTTTAGCTCAGAGACCAGATTGAGTGGAATCGAGTTTTCACAAAAAAAGAATCTATCCGGTACACAAACTCCTACTCAAAAACCATCACTGCCACGTACCAGAGTCTGTGCCAAGGTGGAAGAACTAGAAGAATCAAACATTCCAGTCAAGATCTTGAAAGGTTCCGTTGAGGCGATTTTAAAAATTGCAACAAATGTAAACGAGCCAGAGCTGAGATGGAAGGCCCAAGAAATTTCCAAAAACGGTGGAACACCTCTTGCTGTTGCAATAAACGACGAGATAATTGGATTGATTTCACTCAAGGACACTCTAAAAAAGGAGATCAGGACAAAACTGGATGAAATCAGGGTATCTGGGATTACTACGGTCATGATAACAGGTGACAACCATCTTACAGCTCAGGTGATTGCAAAAGAGGCAAACATTGACCAAATCATTGCAGAGGCAAAGCCAACTGACAAGCTAAACCGTGTAGTGGAGGAGCAGCTAAAAGGGCATGTTGTAGGTATGATTGGAGATGGAACAAACGATGCTCCTGCACTTGCCAAAGCTGATGTAGGCCTTGCAATGAACAGAGGTACTGCAGCTGCAAGAGAGGCTGCAAATATGGTAGACCTTGACTCTGATCCTTCAAAGATTCTCAAAGTTGTAAAACTTGGCAAGCAGCTATTGATGACACGTGGAGCAATCACCACGTTTTCAATTGCAAATGATGTTGCAAAATACTTTGCAATCTTGCCTGCAATGTTCATGAAGGACAACCCAAAGATGGAAATTCTTAATGTAATGCAACTTCACAGCCCAGAAACTGCTGTATTGTCTACTTTGATATTCAATGCTATTGTAATTCCAATGCTCATACCGTTATCGCTAAAAGGTGTAAAGTACAAGCCAGAACTTCCAGAAAAGACGTTTATCAAAAACATGATGATATATGGACTGGGAGGAGTTGTCTTTCCATTTGCTGGAATAAAGGCAATTGACTTGCTGCTGTCTGTATTTATGAGATGATAATGCCATGAGAACAATATCCAATAAAATATTTTCACCTGCCATAAGAATCGTCGTGCTGATGATAATAACTACAGGTATTGCATATCCAATACTTGTCACAGCAATAGGTCAAACTACAATGCCATACCAGTCTAATGGTAGTCAGGTTGTCCTGAATGGTAAAGTGGTTGGTTCTGAACTCATATCTCAAAGCTTCAACTCTACAAAATTTTTCCAACCTAGAAATTCAACTGATTCTGCATCAGGAGTAGATCCAGATATTACTCCGGATAGTGCAATATCGCAGATATCTGCTATTAGTAATGCAACTGGAATTCCTGTTAATGCATTAAAGACACTAGTTGATCTTGATGTTGCAAGAAACAGAGAAACAAATGCTCTAGTGTTTGCACCAGATTACATCAACGTATTGAATCTTAACATAGAACTGGTAAAACAATATCCTGATGTATATGCACAAGAGGTTTCAGCAAAGAGGGTTCCATGATCATGGATGGCATCTTGGTAACGTTTGTAGTATCGCTTGCACTGGCAGGTGGAGTGTTGATGTACTCCTTGCTGAGGGCTGAAAAATAATTGTGTGGAAAATACAATGGCTGAATTGTATGAAAAAGCAGTTGAGGGACAGTGGTATGACCCACGCACTAGAAGGACTGTTCAGGTCTTTGCAATCACCTATGAAGTTACACAAAGACCGAGCCGCAAAAAAACGCTGATAATGGAAATCCTGGCTGATTTTCCAGATGCTGGAAATTTTGAATATTCTGATGATCTAAAATTGGAGTATGAGGGTGGAATGCCTGTTTATCCGCAAATACAGGTAGGCAGCACCACCAAAAGAGAGATCATCAATCCTTGAGATTAAAAATATCTAAAATCCCAAATTTCTAACTATTCCAAATCTATGTTTTAAAAAATCTCACTTTTGGGGCCCTGTCAAATGTCCGGTACTATTTTAAGGGACAGAAAATCGTCCTATATCTATAAATACTATCAATCCTATAAAATCCTCTAATTGTGGGAAATTGTATGAAAATATTGCTTATTGATGACAATGAAACAATAACCGAGATGATGTCCAAATACCTTACCGCCAAAGGTCACCAGTGTTCTGTTGCAAATGACGGTAGGTCAGGTCTTGCACTGATAAATGAAAAAAAATTTGATGTGGTACTATTGGATCTGGCAATGCCAGACTTTACAGGAGTTGATGTTATAGAAGACCTGAGCAAAAGTGGAAAAATTAAAGACAACAAGATAATACTGTTTACCGCTTCTTCTATTGCTGACGGTGAAATCGACGCCTTGATAAAAAAAGGCGCACACTCTTGCCTCAAAAAACCAGTCAAGCTTGCAGTCTTGTTACAAGTAATTGGAGGCTGAATAAGATTAGTTCGGCTGATGATGATAATACAAAAAAAGAAAAATCACTTGATACTGATGTAAGCAAGATAAAGGAACTGGAGCAAGAAAAATTTCTACTTGAAGAAATAAACGATTCAGTCTCTTCGCAAGCAGAGGATCTTGCAAAATCAAAGCACGACCTTGAAATAAAACTAGAGCAAGAATCAAAAAAATCAAAAGAACTCGAGCAAGAAAAAATACTTTTTGAAGAAATGGTAGATGATGAACAAAAAACTAATCACAAGTCAAGTAAAAAATTCTTTTCTTCAATTGCAGTAATTGCAGTTGCAGTAGCTGCAGGATTTGTTGTATACACGTATTATGAAAATGAAATGCTGGTAAATACTGTATTGCCAATACATCAAAACTATCCATCTAATTATGTCATACAAAACCTGCAAGGAGATACTATTGATACCTGGGTTGCATGGAATATTGCAGATGGTAGGGTAATCAACATTCATGTCACAAATACTGCAAATGTACCACAAAGTATGATTGATGCAATAAAGGATGCAATCTTGTCTACCGAGACTGTAACCATTGATGATTCCCTTACAGGAAAGGGACCAAAGGGCACATCGTCAACATATTTTGTTGGCTGGGAAGGTGCAATTGCGAATGCCTATTCTGAACCAACAAAACTGTACATACCGCAAAAATTTGACATCAACGGTGCACCTAATGGCGTAGGGGATATAGAGATAATTCTGACAAATGACGTCAACCCTGACGGGTATTCGGGATACACAAAATCAATTGTAGACGGAAATGAAATTCTAAAATCCAAAATAACCATATTCAAGGCAGACAGGCTTGACCCTGACAGGCTTGAATCAATCATAAGACACGAGTTTGGCCATGCCATGGGCCTGGGTCACTCGACTGCCACTGAAGACCTGATGAGCCCAATGCTTCCAGACTATCCATACATTTCAGGCTGTGATGTTGATACACTCAAGGGATTGTACGATGGTGATAAGAACAGCAAAGTGGTGTGCCAGAAATGATTCTACACCATAATACCATGGAGCACACCTGATGTTCAAACAGACAACACATGCAAAACTGATTGTCATTGCATCTCTTTTGCCTATTGCATCATTTGGAATCGTTGGCGCAATATCCTATTATGAGATAAACAGCTTTTTAGATGATGAAAATTGGGTCAAGCACACTTACCAAGTCATAGGACAAGCTGACGATGTAGAAAAATCAATGCTTGATATTGAGACTGGATCGCGTGGATATGCGATAACTGGGAATCCTATATCACTAGATGTATTCAACTCAGGTATGTCAAACATTTCAGGCCAACTTGACTCAATTCGTCAATTAACTGCAGATAATCCTGACCAACAATCAAACATAAAAAAATTAACCAATTTAGTTGAACAAAAAATAGCGTTTAGCAGCAAGACTGTCAGTCTACGAAATAATCAAGGCAAGGACGCTGCGATACAAAATGTTGCAACCCTTAATGGAACAAATTTGATGGTTCAGATACGACAGGTAATCAGCGACATGAAAAATACTGAAAACAATTTGCTAGACCAAAGAGCACACACATCCCAAATGTCTGCCCAAAATTCTACTAATACTATAATCGCAGGTACCGCTATTGCAATAATTATCACAATAATCTCAACTATTGCAGTATACAAAAAAATGAAACAACGAGACGAGGTTGAAAAGACAAACATTGAACTTCATCTTGAAACTGAAAAGCTAAGAGAGCGAGACAATGCAAAGGCAGAACTTTCTGCAATGGTCTCGCACGAGCTAAAGACACCGCTTGTCACAATCAGCGGTTATGCTGAAATGCTAAAAGATGAAGGTGTACTTGGAACACTAAATCAAGAACAAATTCATGCAGTGGATACAATCAGTTCCCAGACAGTCAAGCTTGAGAGGCTGATTAGTGATATAATGGACGCCCAGAAGATGGATCTTAAAAGAATGAAGTTCAACAAGAGAGAATTTGCGGTAGACGAGCTCATGGAAGAGCAAATCCAAATCCACTCTAAATTAATGGATGATAAAAACATCCAGTTTACAAATACGACAAAAGAAAAATTGAAAATAAAAAGTGACCCTGACAGGCTAAACCAAGTATTTGCAAATTTGATAAAAAATGCAGTTGACTTTGTTCCAGAAAATGGAAAAATCGAGATAAATGCAACAAGAAAGAATGGGGATGTCTTATTTTATGTCAAGGACAATGGCAAAGGAATTCCAAAAGAAAAACAAGATGGGCTATTCAAGAAATTCTACCAGATAGACACGTCCCTGAAAAGAAGCCATGGAGGAACTGGCCTTGGCCTTGTAATCTGTAAGGGTATTACAGAAGCATTAGGCGGAACAATTTGGCTTGAGAGTGAAGTTGGAAAAGGAACAACATTTTATTTCCAGATTCCAAATAATGGATCCACAAATCAAAACCAAGAAGAGGTGTGATATCATCAAGGCAAATTCAAAGACTAGAAAACAAAAAAAGAATACAAAACCTGATGAAGAAATATCTCACAGGTTAAATGAACTAGAACAAGAGACAATAATTTTATCCGGAACAAACAAGCTGCTTGAAGAAATGATGCAAGAGTTTGAAGTAGCAAGTACGCGACAACTAAAAAATGAAATCCATAAAATGAAAGAACTGGAGCAAAAATACCGTAACTTGTATGATGGCTCGCCCGTACTATTTCGCACTATAGATCTAAATGGAATCATAATAGATTGTAACGTGCTTTATGCAGATAGCCTCGGGTATTCCAAAAAAGAGATAATTGGAAAATCAATTTTTGATCATGTTGCAAAACAAAGCGTTGATGCATTGACCAAGTCTTTCAAACAATGGAAAAAAACTGGTACTGTCAAAAGCAACGAGGTTTGGCTACAACGAAAAAATGGCACAATATTTCCAACCTTACTTAGTGCAACTAATTTGTATGACGGTAAAGGCAAGCTAATTGGAAGCAATACTGCACTACGAGATATAACGGAAATACATGACGCACAAAAGAAAATCAAGGCGCACGAATTCAAAATGAAAGAGCAACTGGCGCAACTAAAAAAACTAGACGCACTCAAAGATGATTTTTTGACCATGATAACACACGAGCTAAAAACTCCACTTGTTCCAATAATGAGCTATGTTGATATCATTTTGTCTGAAACATTTGGAAAATTAAATGAGGAACAAAAAAAGAGACTAGAAATAATTCGCACAAGCACAGGCTCTCTCTTAAAACTAATCTCTGATCTTTTGGATACGCAAAAAATTGAACTCGGTCAGCTAGTGTTGAACAAAGATATGCATGACCTAAATAAAATCATACGTGGCGTTGTTGACAAGATAAAACTACACGTAGATAGAAACAATATCATACTGACGATGGATTTGGAAAAACAAGTTCCGGTATTGTGCGATGATTCTCGAATGGATCAAGTGATATCAAACTTGATACTCAACAGCTTGGATTTTTGTCCCAAACAAAATGGAAAAATAACCATAAGACTATACTCTGAAAAAAATAATGCACATGTTATAGTAAAAGACAATGGTATTGGCATAACTCGGGAAAACATTGACAAAATTTTTGTAAAATTCTATCAGGTAGATGCTAGCATGACACGAGAACATGGGGGAACAGGAATGGGATTGGCAGTATGCAAGGGACTAGTGGAAGGACATGGGGGAAAGATTTGGGCAGAATCTGAAGGAAGAGGAAAAGGGGCAGATATCCATATTTTGTTACCTCTTGCACCTGAATCATTCATCTTTACACCCAAAGAAAAGATCGACTAGTCCATATCTTAAAACCGAATCCCAAATTGATCCATTGCTGTGGATTGAAAAAATTCCAGTTCGGAATTTATTTTGTATCACGTGTTCCACACTTGATATAATGTATTGTACTATAATACACTCACATGTATGGGTTCTGTATCGTATCTGGGATCGCACTTTGAAGCTACACGTAAAATATTTTGAAAAAGAACTAGGCAAGCTTCCTGTTGAGGATCTCTGGGTTATAATTGAAGAAT
>JAJSDS010000052.1 GCA_028580875.1 Nitrosotalea sp. | reverse complement strand
CTAACTGATGAGCTATACAATTCATTGAGAACAATAACCAATTATCTTGGATTTTCAATGGACGTAGAACCCCAACTATTGAATCTGTCTCAAGATACCAGAATAATTCTCATGCCATCTCTTGATTTACTTATCATAAAATCCAATTTTAAATCAGAACAAAAAAGACTAGACCAGCTAAGCTTGGATGAAACATCAAATATTCTAAAATCAGTCATTCCAAATTTAATAAACATGGCAAGAGCAGACAGAGTCTTAAAGAATCAAAAAATTACATTTGTGCGTGAAGCCGCGCATAGACTAAAACGACTACCAAGTTCCAGTACAGAGGACATGATTGTCAACGATGCATCATTACATGTGGAAGGAGTATAACCAATTTGAAAGACGAGATAATACAGTTTCATTCTATCGAAGAACTTCAATTGCATCTTGGAAACAGTTTAAAGGAATTAAAGGAAAAGTCAGAAGAATATTCGGAGATAATAGGAGAGAAAATCAGGCTTGAAAATACTACAAACGATTCAACAGAAATTGCAGAACTCAAAGAGAAACTAGATGGTTCAACAGATTCAAAAAAGAAAAAAACAGTAAAGAAAAAGGATCAGGCAAGTAACTGGCATGACCTGGGTTCGATTTTATTCTACGATGGAATTGGAACAAAAGGTGAGCTTGAAATGTATTTCAAGGCATTAGAAAAAGTGAAAACAGAGATAGAAAAGATAGAAAAAATAAAAAGTTCTGTGGATAATTTGATTTCAAAGGGTATCAAAAGAGAGCTTGGATGTATAGCGTTACTGAACCGTGACTTGACACTACAGGTTTGCTTTGTAAAGGCAGGACAGCCAAAAATGAAATTTGCGTACAAATCAGTCTTTACCATACCTAGTGAAATCATTCATGAAATCAAAGTTTGACGCAGTTTGACATACCATGGCACAGATCACTTAAAGGAATAAAGGATTAGATGCAGTTGTTGAAATCACAAACGCTCAGATCAGGAGGAAAAAGGTAATGGATCCAAGTTTAGAGATGAGAGAGGATGAATTTTCCACATCAATTTTTGATGCAAATTCAGGTTCTGTCAGATATGAACAAAAAATAACCTGTGACAAACTAAAAGATGAGCTTGCCAAATTCGGGCTAACGTCAAACCAAAGCAAGGTCTACATATATTTAGGAAAATATGGCTCAAAGACTGCACCCGAAGTATGCAAGGCACTAAAGATGCCAAGAACTGAGACATATCATCTTTTAACCACCCTACAAAACAAAGGACTTGTAGCAGCAACATTTCAACACCCTACTAAATTCTCAGCAGAACCATTGAACAAGGCAATATGGGTTCTTGTCAATGCAGAAAAAGAACGTGTCAATACTTTGGAGAATCAAGAAAAAGAGATAAAAAAACTATGGGATTCCATTCCAGAGTTTAATTCAACCAAAGAGACAAGAGAAGAAAAATTCCAGATGCTTGAAGGAACAAACCAAATAAACAGCAAAATAAAGGAGATGATTAAAAGTACAAACAGCGAATTTCTCATACTAGGTGCAGAAAAGGACTTTCTAAAATTCTATCATGCAAATCATCTTGAAAACTTTGAAGATTCTAAAATTAATTTCAAACTGCTGTCTTCCATTTCTGAAAATGCATCATACATTTTTGATGACATTGATAGATCAAAGATAAAAAAGATCCCCTCAGGCGTGCATGACAATCTTTGTTTCCTAATAAAGGACGGAAAGGAAATAGTACATTTCATTAAAAATGCAAACCAGACACCACAACAAATGAATGCCATGTGGACAGATTCAGAAACCTTGGTTTATTCAATGAAGACTCTTTTTGATTTATTTTGGTCCACATCTGAAAACATTTAGAATGTAAATCTATGACATCATTTTAGGATACATTATCTGAATACCCATTTCATTTAGTTTTATTGGAAAGATCTGTTCGCTATGCTTCAAGCCACGCATCTTGAGAACTTGGATTGTTCGCTCCATAGAATATTCTTTTCTGATATGACTCAACAGTATGACACCTGATAACACATACCATTCAATAGGAGATTTTTCATACGAATCCACTTCTGAGATTAATACAGACATGCAATGCTGGTCTTCTAATGCATAAACTAGTCCCTGTAGACCTTGCCTGATATAGAAATTATTCACGTATTGCATTGTAAGTACAGTGAGTGAGTCCAAGACAACACGTTTTGCACCTATTTTTTTGATGCTACTCAGTATGAGCTGTGTCAAGTGCATAAACGGCAGTGGTTCTCCTTGGTAGAAAGATTCATCCAGTGCGATAAAACCCTCTTTTCTCTTGAAAGGTCTTGCATCAATTATCAACATCAGTCCTGCATCAATTAGTTTTTGAATGTCCCACCCAAGTGACCTGCAGTCATTTTTAAGCTCAACAGGACTTTGTGAGAGTGTTACAAATATCCCAGGCTCGTCAAAGTCTTTTGCACCAGAATACAGAAATTGCATCCCAAAGGTTGTCTTGCCACTACCGGGAGGTCCAGACAGTGATATTGTCTTTCCTTGGCTTAATCCTCCTGCTAATACAGAATCAAACCCAGGAATTCCAGTTCGAACCTTGATTATTTCATCCATTATTGTGAAAATCTTGAAAATTGTATTTAAAGAAGAGGAAGATTTTTCAAATAACAGAATGTAACATGTGAAAATAACCAGATATGAGAGTTGGTGTACACACGATAACTATTTTTAAAACAGATTATGCATCAGCAGGGTGACCAAAACTCTTGGCATAATTGGTGGGGGCCAGCTTGGAATGATGCTCACAGAAGCTGCAAAAAAAATGCCAGAGTACATCTCAGATGTAATAGTACTTGACCCAACACCAAAATGTCCCGCAGCAAGAGTTGGAGCAAAACAAATTATTGCAGATTTTAAAGATAAAAATGCCATAGTAGAGTTGTCACTTCAATCAGATCTCATAACTTATGAAATCGAATCTGGTGACAGTAAAGTGTTAGAATCACTTCATGGCGAGGTTTCAATCAATCCTTCCCCTAGTACCCTTAAGATAATCCAGGACAAGTTTCTTCAAAAGCAATTTCTAAGACAAAACAACATACCTGTTGCAGAGTTTGATGCAATAGAATCATTAGAGGATCTTGAGAGAAAAATTATACAATATCAATATCCAGCACTGCTAAAGGCAAGGCGTGATGCATATGATGGAAGGGGAAACTTCAAGATAGAGGACCATTCCCAGATACATGCTGCATACCAACAATTTTCTGGAAGAGATACAATGATTGAAAAGTTTGTAGATTTTAAAATGGAGGTATCTGTAATAGCAGCAAGAAACATTCATGGAGAAATTGCAACATATCCACTAGTTGAGAACATTCACAAAAATAACATACTAGAAATTACTATTGCACCTGCACGAGTTGACAGTAAAATTTCTGCCGAAGCAGACAGGATTGCCAAAAAAACAATGGATGTGTTACACGGGGCAGGAGTATTTGGAATTGAAATGTTTGTGACAAAAGACGATAAAGTACTAGTAAACGAGATTGCTCCTAGAGTTCACAATTCCGGGCATCACACATTACAGTCAAGTAAGACATCTCAATTTGAACAGCATTTAAGGGCAATACTTGGACTACCGCTTGGCAGTACGAATCTAAAACACACAACTATCATGTGTAACATTTTAGGACCAAGTGATTTTTTTGGTAAATACAAGCCCATTTCCCTTGAACAAAAAGATGGAGTATACCTCAAGATGTACCACAAGGATGAAGCCAAGCCACAGAGAAAACTTGGCCATTTTAATGTCGTAGATGAGCATGATACAAAAGATGTAGAAAAATTACTTGAAAAGACCCGCCAGATAAAAAACTCTATTAGATTTATTCAGAATTAGTTACTTTTTTACTAGTGCAAATATTCCGCCTGCACCATAAGCAACTGCAATCATTATTCGTGATGTGATCACAGCAGTTGTTTGATTAGATATCAGGGAGGTATCAAGCATTACAGCAATAGGTATTGCAGCCAATGATATTGCCCCTACTATGATTTGTTCCAAGTTTACAAGGCTGCTGTATTTTTTCATAAAGAAAAATGTCGAGGTATTTCCAAGACCAATTCCAAACAAAATCAGATATTGGTAAAGATGTGGAGTTATTCCTATTGCAGCAAAAGGAGCTGCCCAGCACAGGCCATTTATTGCCTTTACCATAGGAGGCCAAGAGACACTATTTTTCATCCGTCCTTTGATGGATGATAACAATGTCCTGAATTTTCCAAGAATTACTCCAAACGTTATTGCAAAACTACCAAACCAGATTATGCCATAGTAAAATATTGGCTCCTTGTGTTCAAATGAGATCTCACTTAGAATAGAAGCAGAGCCTACTGCTATTGCCACACCCACAAACAAGACTCCAAATGCTCTTCTTACTTCGATAGGAGACTTTTGCACAGTTCAAAGTCAGATTCATCTCAGATATAATTTAAGAGATTGAGTCGCACCGGCTGAAAAATACCAGGTGCAAAAACGTTGAGTTTAATTATTTAATTCGATGTTGTCATATTCTATGTCATATTCAAGAAAACCCTTGGTAGGCATCATCATGGGATCTAGCTCTGACAGCAAAATAATGCATTCTGCTGCAACAGCACTAGACGAATTTGGAATAAGACATGAAGACCAGATTGTGTCTGCTCATAGGACACCTACAAGACTACTAGATTATGCAAAACATGCAGAAAAACAAGGGTTCAAGATAATCATTGCAGGCGCAGGCGGTTCTGCCCACTTGCCAGGAATGATAGCGTCACACACAACAATTCCAGTAATTGGGGTGCCAATAATGGTATACAATGACAAGACAAACTCTGACAAGTTCAAGTTTTCAGCATTTGGAGGACTAGATGCATTACTATCAATATCTGAGATGCCAACCGGCTCACCGGTTGTCACAGTGGGTGTCAACAAGGCTGCAAATGCAGGACTATATGCAGTAAAGATTCTTGCAAACGAGTTTCCAGAATTAAAAAACAAGTTAAAAAAACACAAGGAAATCCAACACAAGTCAGTTCTAAAGGAATCAGATGAGATGAAAAAACTTGGTCTTGCCAGATTTGCAAGTAAAAAGTTTAAAAAATAACTAGTTTCCGTGATTTGATATTTGCATTACAGGAATTGAAAAGTATATAGGATATATTTTTCCTGTAGTCGGATGGTTGTAGTTCCACCTCTTATCTTGAGGATCAATTTTCATGAATTGTGTTGCCATTTCATGTGACAGCATTTTGTATGCTTCTTCTCCTATTGTCATTTGATTTGGTTGTGCAAGAGGTAAAATTTTTGAAGCAATTGTTATGCTGTGTCCTATCAAGTCAGGCTCTGAGCCCAGAACAACAATCCGGTTTTTGCCAACATCTATTCCAATTCTTATATTTATTTTTGGCAATCCAAAGCTTGCAAACATGGGATTCAAAGAATGTGTAATTAGCATATTCATGGACCTTGCACAGCGTACTGCATTTTCTGCCATGTTTCCAAAGTCTTTCAACTCTGGGAAAAATGCAATAACTGCATCTCCAGTATACTTGAGAACAAAGCCCGCATGTTTTGATATGACCACAGACATTTCTTCAGAGAAGACCTTGATAAGACCAGAGAGTTCTTCTGAACTAAGAGACGTTGCAATTTTTGTAGACCCTACAATATCAACATAAAGAATGGCCGTGTTGATTTCATTTTCAGGCCACAAGCTCAAAAATCTGTTTGAGATGTACTTGAGAAATGCTTGAGAGTAGGAATCACTCTGTTTTCTTTTGTACAAAGAAAAGTTTCGTTGTATTCTAGTGAGGCTTTGGATCAAAAACGCATCATCTGGAGTCATGATTTGAAACTTTTCAACAGGCTTTACTTGAGCAATTACAGACTCTAGGTTTTCAAGTGGGACAAATTTTTTTTCTATGACATCATAGTATCCTTTTTCACCTTCTACTGTTTGGGGTTCAAGTTTTACTTTACTTGTAGTGAGACCAAATGGAAAAGATGTTTTTTGTTTATTTGCAGCAATCAGTATGACACTGTCATATTCACTTAGTGCCAGTCCTTGTTCATTTTCAACCCCTGAACTAATGTCAATTACACGAGAGATTGGAAATATTGAAATTTTACCAGTGTTAGAGTTTGACCTTATCACCTCGATTACATCATGCTCAGAATTGTCTGAGACAGTGGTCTGCAGTATGAACTTGTCCCTAAATTCAGATCGGTACATGCCAGTTCCCTTTGCAGCATGAACTTCAGAGCCTACAGTTGTTCCACGGCTTTTTGCTTTTACAACATTTACGGTAATTCCCATCATATCAAGTGCGTCAGTTACAGCAGTCAAGTCATTTCGTGGCAACTCTGCTTCGATTCTTATCATTTTCAGATGCTCTGTTATTTATCAGAGGTAGTAATTTAAACTAGTTTTCGATTTTCGACGCAGGGAATCATCAGTCATAACTTTAATTTACGATACTCCAAGTATGGTTGTCTTGGAATTAAGTGAGATTTTGTATAATGTCATCTCAGAGCATGGAGAACAAAGAATACTCTCAGATATAGTGCAAGGGGAAAGCGCAGAGGTCATAAGAAGCATTTTCGGGCAATGCCTATCAAAGATAGAAAAAGATGAACTAAAACCTGACACTCTAGTTACAATTTCAGAAGGATTGATGCACTTTTTGCTCACGGCTACCATGATTCCAAGCAAACGCAAGACAGTATTTCAATCAGTTGACATTGACATTGCAGTTCCAGATACAGTGACACTTGGGACATCACCCCAAGATGTAGTTGTGATTTTATTTCCAAAGACAGAGGATGTAAATGAAATAAGGTCTCAGATTGAAAACATGAAAAAAATCCAGCCAAATCCTGGTAACATATGGGTTGTGCTTCAAAATGAGATGCAACTTGATGTAAAAACATACACACTCAGAGATTCAATGACATTTTCAAATATAATAAATGACTTGATTGGTTTTACATCAAACAAGAAGCAATCCAAGTTGAAGATTTTCAAGATATAAGCGAGTTTACATCAATATTTTTTTCAACATGTGAGACCATCATCTCAGGGTTGTCATAATATTTTATAAACGGCAACACGCCCAATATTGGAATATTTGTAATTTCATGAATTGTAAGTGGCGCATTTTTTTCCTCAGGTCCTCCATTTTCATCATAATTGTTTACAAGTATTCCCTTGATAGGGATTTTATTATCACGACATACCTTGACTGTCATCATGGTATGATTCAGAGTTCCAAGAGTAGATCTTGTAACGATGATTGTCTCAAGTCCCATCTCTTTTATCAAATCTGCAACAAAATAATCTCTTGTAAGCGGAGTCATTATTCCTCCTATTCCCTCCACAAGCATCATCTGGTGTCTGCTTTGCAGTTTTGCAAATTGTTCAAAGATTATTTTTTTATCAAAGGATACTCCAAGTGCTTTGCTTGCATCATATGGAGAAACAGGAAGTTGCATAAATACAGGGTTTATTTCATCTTCTGCATCATTTACACCTGCAGCATTATACAAAATAGACACATCAGATGACTTGAAACTAGTTTTTTGTAACACTCCGGTTGCAACAGGTTTCATCACACCAACATCTACTCCAAGTTTTCGCATGCATGCAGCAAGTGCAGCTGTAATCGTTGTTTTACCAACACCAGTATCAGTGGCAGTGATAAAATATGATTTCATAAAAGACAGTCGCCAGCGTCATTTAATAATCCACCTTATCATTATTAATCCCGACCCACTGGAAAATTCCATGAACAGTTTTGTCTGGCACCCATACACGCAAATGAATGACTGGAAAAAATTTGACGTAATTTCAAAAGGTAAGGGAATGTGGCTATATGACAAGCATGGCAACGCGATGATGGACGGAGTGGCAAGCATGTGGTGCAATGTTTGGGGTCACTCTAACAAGGAGTTGACAAACTCCATCATAAAGCAGGCAAGAGACTTGCAGCACTCATCACTGTTTAATTTGACAAATGATAAAGCAGAAAGTTTGGCAGAAAAACTAGTAAAACTTGCACCCAAGATGCACAGAGTATTTTATTCTGATGATGGCTCGACTGCAATGGAAATTTCTGCAAAAATGGCACTACAATACTGGAGTAACATCGGTGAAAAAAGGACAAGATTTGTCTCACTTGAGAACGGATATCATGGAGATACAATAGGTGCCATGTCACTTGGATACGTGCCTTTGTTCTTTTCAAAATTCAAATCTGTGCTGTTTCCTGTCACAAGAACTCCAACACCAAACAGATACCGAATCCCAAAAGGTTACTCGTTTGAAGATTATCAAGAGTTTTGCTTGGAAAAAATTGAACAGATATTTTCAAAAAATGATGACATTGCAGCATTTGTAATGGAGAGTGGTGCACAGATAGCAGGAGGAGTAGTCATGTACCCAAAAGGATTCCAGAAAAGAATAAGTAAAATGTGCAAAAAGCACAATATTTTATTCATACTTGATGAAATCGCAACAGGTTTTGGAAGACTGGGTTCCATGATAGAATACCAAAACCAAGAAAGCATTCCAGACATAGTATCATTTGGAAAAATGTTATCTGGAGGATATCTACCCCTTGCGGCAACACTTGCAAGCAAGAAAATCTATGACTCGTTTCTTGGTGAGTATAAAGACATGAAACATTTTTTCCATGGGCATACATTTACTGGAAATCCCTTGGCATGTGCGACTGCTCTTACAAACATTTCATTATACAAAAAATACAATCTGATATCAAAGATCAAAAAACGCGCATCCCAGATGGAATCATATATCAAGGAAATTTCCAGTATGGATCTAGTAGGAGATGTAAGACATGCAGGAATGCTGATGGGAATTGAGATGGTATCAAATAAAAAGACAAAAACTCCAATATCTCCCAAGAAACGATTTCCACAAAAGATCTTCGCAGAGGCAAAAAAACAGGGAATTTACCAAAGAACACTTGGGCACATAGTAATGGTCATTCCACCACTTGCAATATCAGAAAAAGAATTAGATTTTCTGCTAGATGGTACTATCAAGACAATAAAAAATGTCTCATCGCAAATGTAAAACCCACATTCATTCTAGCACGAGACACAAATTATTATAACAACAACACCAGATCATACCCAAATGCCACAGATTCGAATTTGTCCAATATGTAATAAGGTCTTACAAACAGGTGAGATTCACAAGTGTTCTGGCATGGCTTCAGAATATGCCATATGTGAAAAGTGTGGTGAAAAATACCTAAAATCAAGACCGCATATTTGTACCACGAGAATTTAGGTCTATTGTAAACCGTTACACTACACAAGGTTTACAGTTAAAATAATCTTAATTAATGGATTCAAAACAGATGAATCATTGACTAGCGAAATTGATTTTATAATTTCATGCAAGGACAAGGTCTTAACAGGACATGGCATTTCCCAAGATGAAGCTGAAAGACTCATCAACGTGTCAGACGATTCATTGCACACCTTATCTGATGCAGCCAATGAGATTACCAGAAAATTGTGTGGAAATATAGTAGATGTAGAAGCTTTGATAAATGCGAAAAAAGGCAAGTGTCAGGAAGACTGCTCGTTTTGTTCCCAGTCCGCGTTTTTCAAGACAGGTATTGACACATACAAACTGTTGCCACCAGAGACAATAGTACAAAATGCAATGCTTGCAAAAGAAGATGGGGTAAAAAGTTTCTGTCTTGTGTGCGCATGGCGTGGCCCAACAGAAAAAGATTTTGAACAAATATCTTCAATCATAGAAAAAATAAATCACGATGTTGGAATAGAGGTAAACTGCTCACTTGGTTTTATCAATCAAGACATGGCAATAAAATTAAAAAAACTTGGAGTAAAGCGTTACAACCACAACCTAGAAGCACCAAGAAGCTTTTTTGACAAAATATGTACCACTCACACATATGATGACAGGATGAAAACAAATCTCATTGTCAAAGAGGTTGGTCTTGAATTATGCTGTGGAGGAATAATTGGCATGGGAGAGACAAGAATGCAAAGACTAGAACTAGGACTTGATCTTGCAGGACTAAGCCCAGAGGAATGCCCAATCAACATGCTAGTACCTCAGAAAGGAACGCCGCTAGAGTTGCAGACAAGGCTCTCAATAACTGAGATATTGCGTACAATAGCAGTCTTTAGATTTTTGATGCCAAGGACAATACTCAAGATTGCCGGTGGAAGAGAGGTCTACCTTGCAAATGATCAGGAAAAAGTGCTTCTGGGCGGAGCAAATGGCATCATAACAGGAGGATATCTGACAATTGGTGGAAATAGACCAACCGATGATTTTCAAATGATATCAAAGATAGGCCTTGAAGCCTAGAACTGATTTTATCAAGGAAAAGTTAAGGCAGATCAAGAGTGCAAACCTGTATCGCACACTTGTATACAACAAGATTTCAGGCCCACATGTTACAATCCAAGGAAAAAAACTAGTCAACCTATCATCAAATGATTATCTTGGGCTTGATTCCACACACTGCACTTCACAGATACAATCAAGCTCTAGACTAATTGCAGGAAATGATGTCGTATTTGAAAAACTTGAGAAAAATCTTGCGCGACACAAATCACAAGATTTGGCACTTGTATTTCCAACAGGATACATGGCAAACTTGGGTGCAATCTCAATTCTAGCCCAGAAAAACGACTTGATTTTGAGCGATGAGCTAAATCATGCAAGCATAATTGATGCATGCAAACTAGTGCATGCAAAAAAACTAGTCTACAAACACAATGACATTTCAGACCTAGAAAAAAAATTGCGCAACAAAGCCAAGCGCAAGTTTGTGATAACAGAGGGAATATTTTCAATGAATGGAGATTATGCATTACTTGATGAAATTGCAAAACTATGTCAGAGAAATAATGCATTTCTCTTGCTAGATGATGCACATGGTGATTTTGTTACAGGCAGAGACGGAAGAGGTTCTGCCGATCACTTTGGAGTTGCAAAAAATGTAGACGTGTACATCAGCAGCCTAAGCAAGGCACTGGGGGCATTTGGGGGATACATGACTGCAAACAAGGAAATAATTGATCTTGCAGTAAACACGTCAAGGCCATTTATCTACACATCGGCATTACCAAGTTTTTTGGCAGAGTTGGCATTGAAGCGATTTTTGTCAAACAGGGAAAA
>JAJSDS010000051.1:10998-11483 GCA_028580875.1 Nitrosotalea sp. | reverse complement strand
GTCAAGCAATTCCGCAGATGTAGGATTTAGATCTCCTTTCTGATTCATCATATTGTGAACCCAAATCCAGTTTATTTGATTCAATAATGGTTTGTTTCCTTCATCGCCTCTTCGAACTTTGTCTCTGAGGTCTTTTGGGATTGTACTCCACCATTGTTCAAAAGTTCTACCCATACTCGGATCATTTTTTTTTGATCTAATTAAGTCTTTTGTAAATTATGCAAGCAATACAAGGGATCAGGGCAAAGCAGAGTGCTAAAGATTTAAAAGTACTTTGAAAAAGTTTTGAATTCTTGCAAGTAAGAGTACTGGGTGCTGCCAAGGAAGTGGGCAGATCGGCGTTTCAAGTCAATTGCGACGGTGCCAGTTTTCTGTTAGATTATGGAGTGGAATTAAAAAAAGAATCGCTATACCCGATCGCAGTAAATCCCCACGAGATTAATGCGGCAATCATAACCCATGCCCACCTAGACCACTCTGGAAAC
>JAJSDS010000051.1:0-10988 GCA_028580875.1 Nitrosotalea sp. | reverse complement strand
ATATGCCACTCCACCTACATTTGACCTGTCACGATTACTGATTGAAGATATGCTTAGAATTCAAAAAAGTCATCTGCCGTATGATTTTGCTAGTGTTTCAAAGATGATGATGCATTCAAGAGAGATAAAATATCGGGAGAAAATAGAACGTGGAAATGCTTCTTTTCAACTACTAGAGTCGGGCCATGTTTTAGGCGGAGCAGCAGTACTGGTAGAATCTGAAAACAAGAGGCTGTTTTACACTGCAGACATCAATCCCAGAGGATCAAGGATGTTAAGGGAGGCAGACCTTGATTTTGGCGAAGTAGACATGGTCATTACGGAAAGTACCTATTCGCAGACAAACCAGATGCCTAGAAATGAATCAGAAGAAAAATTCATGGAGTTTGCATATGAAGTGTTGGACAGAAAAGGTTCGTTGTTTGTACCTGCCTTTTCAGTAGAGAGATCACAAGAAATCGCATGTGTACTCAAGAATGCAGGATTCAAACACAGAGTAGTGATGGATGGCATGGCTGTCAAGGTAAATGAGATAATGCTAAACTATCCAGAATACTTGCGCGACTCCAAAGTTTTTGCAGATTCTGTCCATCAAGCAGTTTGGATAAAGGGAGAAAAAGAAAGAAAGGGTGCTCTAAGTGAACCATCTGTGATAATTTCACCTGCAGGTATGCTAGTAGGTGGCTCGGCAGTATTTTATTTGCAAAACTTGGCAGCAGACAAGAGAAACGGGATTGCGCTAGTATCATACCAGGGTGAAGGAACACCTGGCAGAAAACTTTTGGACACAGGAATGGTCGGAATGCGAGGAAAGGAATTCAAGTGTGAAGCAGAGGTAAGACAGTTTGAATTTTCAGGACATGCGGACAGGAATTCTCTTTTTGAAATGATGAAAAAGATCAAAGGCAACCCCAAGGTCCTCACTGTCCATGGTGACAAGGACTCTTGCACAAAGTTTGCAGACGAGATACATGAGAAATTTGGATTTGATGCGTATGCACCAGATGCTGGCGAAACAATAACCGTGTAACATGCAGAAGATACCTGCAATAGACATTGAAAATACAATCAACAGCGGACAGGTCTTTCTGTGGAATAAAATTGGAGAACAGTGGGTAGGAATAGACGGCCAAGATATCATCATATTAAATCAATCACACTTTAGCACAAGATCATCGTCTGGTAAAATTGATAATTTTCTAAGGGCAGATGATAATTTAGAGAAGATATTATCAAATATTTCAAAGGATGCAATTGTAAAAAGTGCGGTAAAACAGTCCCCAGGTTTGAGACTGGTAAGACAAGATCCGTTCCAATGCTACATATCATTTATTTGCTCGTCAAATTCATCCATACAAAACATCAGGTCAATGCTTGAAAACTTGTGCAAAAAGTTTGGTGCCAAACAAGAGTTCGAAGGATACACATTGCATACATTTCCAAAGGCAGACACACTTGCAAGTGCAACTATGAAAGATCTCATAGATTGCAAACTGGGATTTAGGGCAAAGTATGTCAAGGCGGCAGCTCAGGCAGCAAATTCTGGCAAGATTGATTTTGAATGGTTAAAAAAAACAGATTATCATACTGCATTAGAATCACTGAAAAAAATTCTTGGAATAGGCAATAAAGTGGCAGACTGTATTGCATTATTTTCCCTTGACAAAATGGAGGCATTTCCAATCGATAGATGGACACAAAGAATTTTGTTGAAATATTACAAGAAATTTTTTGACGATGTGACAGAAAAACCTGTGACTGAAAAAAAATATGAAAAACTTCATGAAGAGATTGTAAAACATTTTGGTCCGTATGCTGGATACTCACAACAATTTCTCTTCAAGATGGAAAGAGATCTTAACAAAAAAAATTGGTTGTAAAAACCCTTAATATGGCTACTAATTGCCCGGTATTTGGGCCTGTAGCTCAGCTTGGATAGAGTGCTGGACTTCTAATCCAGTGGTCAAGGGATCGAAGCCCTTCGGGCCCGCTTCTAGATAATCCAAATGTTTTCACAAGTTCCAATAATTTAATTATCATCATCAAAAGATCAAAATACAATATGAAAGAGATTGAGCTAAAACTAGAAAATCTGACTTTCAAACCTCATGAAACAATCAAGGGGAAAATTCATGTGAACTATTCTGGAAGATATGATGGAATAGTTGTAAATGCCCAGATTTTGGGTTCCAATGAGCTCATAGTATATAGATCATACAACGGTAAAACAATATCACAGAATCTCTCAAGATTGTTTATCAACAAAAATGACATGCCGCAAAATTCAGTAGAGTTTACTGCCTCAATAGAGTTTGAGCCAAAGGAAATCCATGAGATCAAATTCCGGGCATCAATAATCCAAGAACACAAAGAGATTGAAAGCGATATTGTTTTTGGGAAATTAATATCCTAGTTTTAAGATGTTAAGGCACCGTGTTCTATTGTTATTGTTCCTTTCATCCATGGGTGCGGATCACAATGATATGGAATTACAGCTTCCTGTGTAAAGAGAAATTTGTAGCTAGAACCTGGCTTGATTACCCCCGGTGAGCCAAAGTCGCCGCTGTACTGGTCCTTGAATGGCTTGTCAGGTGTGACAGTGTGAGCTGTTTCACCAGTGTTCTTCCAGATTACCATATTATTTACTCCAAGCTGTGCCTTGGCGGTCTTGGGGGTAAAGTTTTGCTCTTGTGCTTGGTTTTCTGCACCAGGAACAATGATTATTGTAGTGGTGTCACCAGGATGAAGAACTTTTTCTGGAATTATCGGTTTTGCATTAAGTTCTGGAATGTAATAAAGCTGATAATATGAAACTCCAATGGCTGCACCTACAATAACTGCGATTAATCCTATCCCATACGCATGACTGGAGGATGGAAGACTCAACTATTTGCCAATCTTTTTTTTATTCTTATAAATCTATACAAAAATAATTCAATGTCAATCCAAGACTTGGCAAAAAACAGAGGATCAATTCAGAATAGTTGAAAATCTAATGTGGTAGACTTGCAGATGATTCTGTACTATCAAGTGGTTTTGGAGATTCAGGCTCTGCGGGTGGTGGTGCTGGGATCTTTTTTGCTTCATTTAGCCCATGCCTGTACAGATGGAAGAGACCTGCAAATACCATGAGAATCAACCCAGTTAGGAATAGGGCAAAGTTCTTCATTCCACTAAGAGCTGCGTTGTATGCGGCAATGTTGAGGTATACTTGGAATGCCAAGAGTCCTATGATTAACCAGTTTATCCATTTGCCTGAGAGATTGATTGGTGCTGATTTGTGTGGGCCCTTTGCAGCTGCAAGTTTTGCCTTTCTTTCAGATTCTTTTGCAAGCAATATCATCATGTATGAGAATCCAAATCCAATTGGAACCAGTAACAACATTATCAGATAGAAGAATATTGGATCAATTACAAGTCTGGCAACTAGCGGTTTTGTTACATCAGGTGTAATGTAAAAGCCCCAGTATGTGGTAACCATGACTTGGGTGATACCTGTGATACCAAATGCTGTAACTATTGGCCTGTCTTTCCATGAGAATTTTTTGTATCTGTCTATGAATGGTGTCATAGCTATCGCTACAATAAATATGCCAGGCCAAAGCACACCTGTCACAAATTTGTCATACTGTGTCCTCAAAAATGCATAGATTCCAGTGAGATACCATTCAGGCACCGTAATACCTGGCGGTACGGTGGGTTCAAACTTGGAACCGAGATCTACCGGGAAGACTCCACCTGTTAGAAATATTGCACCAGAGATTGCCATGACCATAGGTACATCAAATACTAGGAATCTTGGCATGTGTACTGCCATCAGTCCAAGCATTACTATTGGCAATAGGAATACGTGCATCGTATAGAATCTAAGTATAAAGTCGGCAAAGCCCGAACCAAACATCGCATCACGTATTGTAGGTCCAACTACTGGCATCGAATTTGTAAGAGATGCAGCGATACTGATTGCAAGTTCTGCGCGTTCACTAAATATGATATCATATCCAGTAAATGCTTCCAAGATGGTTACTGTACCCAGTACTACACCTGTAACCCAGATGATTTCATTTCTTATCTTGTATCTTCCACTAAAGTATTGATAGTACATGTGAAGCACTGCAAGCAAGACCATTGCATTTGAAGCGTGATAGTGAATATTTCGTATCATAAATCCATATGGAACAGTATCATTGATCTTTGCAACACTGTCCCATGCCCTGTCAAGTATAGGTTGATAGTAAAACATCAGCAGCGCACCCGAGATTCCAAGAATGATAAATATCACAAATGTGAGCATTCCCAAGAATCCAAACGGACTTACAAATCTTGCAGGGAATGAAAACTTGGTACCGATGAATACTGTTCTTTCTAGTCCGTCCCATATCCAGTAGAAGAAATCTACTAGACCGTTTCTACGTTTTAAGGAAACGACCATACCCCACTACTCCGTTTTCGTTTACAGACCATACTGCTGGTTTAATCCACAAATTGCCATCATTATCAGTTTCAAAATAAAGAGTTGCAAGTACATTTGACGGAGAAGCTTGAAGTGATGCAGGTCCTGCAAATGCCTTTCCATTCAACGGATTGTACATGCTTCCATGACATGGACATTCACCTCTTTTTCTACCTTCTTGTGGCCAGTATTTCCACAAGCACCAGAGATGCAAGCAGACCATGCTATATGCACGAAAAGCGCTAACGTCATCCTTGTCACCGCCAAGTTCTTCTGGCAGTCTGATAAATTGCCATTTTTTGAATGCCTCTTGGTCAAGTACAGAATCGCCTGTTTTTGGATAAGTGATAACCTCGGAATGATTTTTTGGAAAAGTCTTGACGTTTGCCTGCGTTCCATCAGGTAAAATGACCTGTGCTCTCTCAAGTGAGGCATTTGATGGGTTAGGCATGAATTTGCCCCATGGGACAAATGGTGTAAATGTCAAAGCAACTCCAGCAGCGCCAAGTAACTTTAGAAAATCACGTCGTGATAGGGCATCCTTGGCAGAATTTTGCTCAGACATCCAAAGCTCCGTTCTTGAAAAATTGCATATAAACCTTGTCTAGCCTTTTTTGGAAATTCTTAGTTTTTTCAGAGCAATAATGGTTAGTGCGGATGCAATTCCAATTCCTGTTAGTATTTCAATGGTCATAGAATTCTGATCGCTTGTAGTTTTGTTTGATGGTACAGGGGGGCCAGAGTTGTCCACGTCTAGTATAATATTTGCAACACCCACATTTTCTGCCCTATCTTTTGATGTTATTTCAATGGTGTAATTTCCATTGGGTACGGTTGTTGTATCAAATGAAATGTTTTTGAGATCATGGAAAACTTGCGTTGGTGTTTTTACAACAAGCCAGTCTTTTTGTGCAGGATTTAATTCGTTTACATCAAGATCAATGTCAACTGTTCCAGAAACTGCAGAGTTGTTCTTTGGTGATTTTACAACAATCTGTGGAGGAGTATTGTCTACAACAAACTTGAATTCTTTTGATACATCATGCCCTACAGTATCAACTATAGTAAATTTTATGTCATGCTCTCCCTCAGAAAGACTCTTCAGATCTTTTGCAAGACTGGATTGGTTGATTACTTGAGGTGTATTGTTGTCAAGATAATATTGTTCATCTTCGATGCTTTGTCCAATTACTTTTGGGGAAACTGTATAATTATTGTTGATGAAAAGCGGAATGTCAAGAATTAGTTGAGGTGCAGACTCTATTGGCAGTATGGTAGAAAACTTGGTAGCAATTGTCACAGGTTCTGCAACTGTTCTGCCTCCAAACAATGGTGCATGTATCAATACAGAATAAACTCCGGTTTGGTTTATTGATGCATACAGTACAGTAGATGTTGGATCATTATTTTTTATTGGATAGAATCCCCCACCCTCACTGAACGGTACGCTTGGGCCAAGCCAATCACCGGTAGGCCACCCCTGAAACTGTCCCAGCACACCAGGAGGAGTATTTGTTTGGATAATTCTTCCCTGTGGATCTATTACAAAGACCGACAGATTTGTGTCAGGATCTTTCCAGGATATGGTCATTGCAATCGAGTTTATTGTTTTGTCAGTGACATCAAAATAATATTGCCGCCAATCTCCTGCGTTGTACCTGTTTGACATGTCAAATCCTCCTCCGACATATCCGTTTCCATATAGTGTATCACCCTGCTGTCCCTGTATTACAGTAGGCAGATCTTTTGGCTGGAGTTTTTTCATTACCGCATATGATACCGGGACATTGACAGTGTGCGAACCTCCTTCAAATTTTACAAATGCTTGATACAGTCCAGGAGTTTTGTCTTGTGGGACAATTAGAGTAGCTGTAACCTTTGCTGTACCATGTGGTGCAACTTGGATGCTTTTAGAGTCTAGCCAGATTTCATTCCAGGGAGTTTTTTTGTAATAGCTTGCAGTCAATGTATAGTCAGACGATGTCGAGTTTTTCTTGGTGTCTCCTGTCCAGTAGGAATATCTTGTAGGCACTGGATATACCCCAACCAGTGGAATGTGTCCAAATTTTTCTGCAGGATCTGAGACCCTTAATTCCTGAACTGTTCCCCATGCACCGCCCCTGTTGATTAATGATAGATCCTTTGAGACAGGAACAGAACTCTCGTTTTTTGCATTCCAGTCATACAGATAAAGTGATGATATCTTTATGTCATCAGCATATTTTTTTGCAGACGAGTTCAAGAACTGTGAGAATGGAGACTCGAGATTGAGTACTAGTAAGGAAGCATCACTTGGAACAGGATCTGTCTTTTCAAAGAAAGATGAAAGTCCCGTATAGTTTTTTATTTCTTGTAGCTTGACGTAATCTGGTCTATAGATTCCTGATTTTTTTACAAGTGGATCCTGTAATCTTACCTGTGTTGTTCCGTTATAGGTATCAGTCTTTATCAGTCCAAGTTTTTGCGGTTCAATCTTAATTTCTAATGTGTGATTGGTGGGGTTTACTATAGTAAAGGTTGCAGATGTCCTGTCCCCTGGGTGTAGTCTTCCGCCAAACCAGGATGTTTCAGGCAAAGAAGAATTTGTGAATTTGATTTTTTTCAAACCAACTGAAGACGAGTTCATTTGGTCCAGTGCAGAATCTAGAATTTTTTTTGTATTATAATATGATGCATCATTGTACACTTCAAATGTATCGCCATTCCCCAACACAAAATCAACTGCCCTTGTCACATTTACCAGTCCAGCACCCTGTGAAAACGGATCGTTACCAAGATCAGTTGCAGTTGACATTAAAATATTTTTTATTGTAAAGGAATTGTATGGTATACCGTTGTCTTTTAGACTCTCCATTAGAATTGCTGCAGAGCCTGCTACAAGTGGTGCTGCCAAGCTTGTTCCGCCAAACAGGCCATACTGTGCGGTATCATTTTTGCTGGTTTTTGTAACTGATGTTGGGGTGTAGCTGTATTCCCCTACTGCCATGAGATCAGGTTTTGGGTCTCCAATCAAGGAGGGGCCCTTGCTTGAAAATCCAGAGACTTCACCATAGTGAGACGTGCTGTTTCCAAATCGTGGTTGGTTTTTGAATGGACCATAACCCACAAAGACATTGTCAGTTACTGCACCTACTGTAATCCCAAACGGTGCAGCATCTGGCGTTCCCAATGTACCATATCCAGGTCCTGCATTTCCAGCACTGCTGACCATTAGCACACCGGGATAGTTGACATCAAGTGAGTGTGGTACGGACAAGGCGCCAAGCAAAAGCGATTGTACATCCAGTCCCGGAACGGACTGTAATGCAGGAAAAGTCGATATCCCCCAACTGTTTGATATGATATCCACTCTAGTATTTCCTGAATATCTCCATTGGTTATTATCTTGGTCAAACCCTGCAGCCCAGAGCCAGCCATAAATTGCATCACCCAACCAAAGTGCCTTTATGGGAACTATCTGTGCACCAGGTGCTACACCCCTTATGTGATATTTTGTAGAGTTGGCGTAAATGTCATAACTTTGTTTTCCTGCTGAAATGATTGATCCGGCAGTGCCGGTTCCGTGACCGCCATAATCATACATTACTCCAAAGAAATTACCATGTGGGTCAAGGGGCGGAAGCAGTGTTCCGTTTATCGCACCAAGTTTCTTGTCAATCGTTGACGGTTTTGCAATTACACCATACACATCAAGTACACGTGCTCCTACTGTTCCTGCTCCATAGTCCGGGTTGCCATCATGGTTCGAGTCATAGACAAGATTCTCGTTTCCTTTTCCAAGCGTGACTGGAGACTCGTCAGTAAAATCAAAATCATACTTTGGTGCAAGCGGATTGTCAAATTTTTTATAATCTTTCCACGAATCCGACATGTCTGCAATGATAGTATCATAAAATCCAGGAATGCTAGAATCAACAACAAGAACCGGCACAAGCTGCAGCCTGAAATACTGGCCCTGCGAGACGCTCTCATATATCATGCCAAAGTGATACACGCCGCTCTGGGATATGATAAAGTGTCTTGGATCTTTTCCTATCTTGTAATCACTTGGGACTGTTCCATTTACAACAGGGGCTCCGCCCTTTGGGTATAGCGAGTTGTACACCTGGATGTTTGTCTTGGTTTTTTTGTGAAAGTCAAGAAATACTCCCTTTGATGTAACATAGACAGAAGATGTCACATTTTTTGGTATTGCATTTGTATAGTTTTGTATGACACCTTTTTTGATATTTGCGACAAATGTTGCATTTGTCAATACAATTCCTTGCCCGTCAGCATCAATCATTACAGGTTCATTGTTTTTGTCACGAGCAAGTGAATTTGCTACATCCGGGTTTGAAAAATCAGTTCCCGTGTCCACTATGCCAATTCTGATGCCGCTTCCGTCATAGCCATACTTGTGGATTGCAGTGTCAGAGCCCATTATATTATCAATTCGTGATACATCCGTTGCTGGCATTTGTGGTATTACAGAATCAAACTCTAGTGGAAGGTCTTCAATTACATTATACCCGTTTAATTTTAAATTTGAAACTTGATCTTGATCAAAAAAACCCAGTGCAAGAGAACCGTGGTTTGAATCAATCCCATATATGATACCATTTGCATGTGATGTAATTTTTTCCACTGGACCTGTACCAGATACAATGTATCTTTTTATGACATCATGGTATGAGGACGGCTGGAAACTTATCAGGTCAGATGTGTTGTCTATTTTTATTTGTGTGTCATTTTTTGGAATATCAATATCAAATCCTGTTACTGTTTTTGGAAAGAGAGAAAAAACCAGAACACAGATTAAAAAAAATCCAGTCTTTGAGATTATACTTTTTTTCTTTACCATGAGAATTATCGTCGCCTAGCAAGAATTGTTATTTGTAGTGCGATGATTATTGCAATGAGAGCCACGACTGGAAGAAATAACGAGTTTAGCTGTGTTGATGCCTGGTCTATGTTTGCAACCGAGTCTGACATCTTGGTCACACTTGCGTTAAGGTTCTGGTTTGCCAAGGTGATTGACTGCTGGCTGCTGTTCAGTACTGTTCCAAACCCTTTGATCTCAGATTTTAGTTTGTCAAGATCTTGGGTAGTCGTATCCAGGACAGTATTTAGTTTTAGGATCTGGTTAGAGATCCCCTCAATGTTTTGCTTTAGGACCACCGTTGCAACAGAACCATTGGCAGACGTTCCCTTGCTGGTTGCAGTCATGTGAAAGATATACGTGCCTTCTTGTGTTGGCGTAAAGTCTACGTAGAACAACCCTTGATGCAGAGTCTTTATCGAATCTGAAAGAATGACAACGCTGCCATCAGGCATGTGTACATGCGATGAGCCAAGTACTGTGGATGGATTTCCCGCTACAAGCAGGCCATCGCTTGTAACCTGGATGAAGACTCGAAATGTTTGGTTAACAGCTGCACTCTGTGGTGCAAATACGGACACTAGAACAATTGGTTGCTGTGGTACTTGGATCAGAGATGAGTTGGCCAAAAATTTTACATCAATTGTTTTTGATATGCCTTGTTCCTTTGTGGCAATTGCCTCTACAGAATATGTTCCGTATGAATAGCTGCTTGTGGCATTGGGCCACTTTATCAATATGTGGCTAAATGCACCATCATTATCTGCGTTTATCTGGTTGAATTGCGCGATTGTACCATCGGGTGCAAACAATCGGATTATCAGCGGTTCATTTGGAAGAGCTTGTCCATATACCAGGAGAGGCTGCCCTCTTGAATATACATCTCTGTCAGTGGAGAGTTCTAAGGCAAAGGCCTCGGTCAAGAAATTACTTGCAATGACAATAACCAGTAATGCAAGTATCAACAGTTTCAATCTAAGTATGATTTTGCTAACCCATAGATATTGGTTCTGCTGTTTTTGTGCTAGTAAAAGATCATTCGTCAGAATATCTTTCAGGGTTCATAGAGTTTATTGCCACCATTGAGAAATTCGATTGTTCATTTTTCAATATTGTCAATGATGCATTTCGTATTATCATTTCATATAGTAATTCTGGTTTTGGCTGCAGAATTGTAGATATCATTGATTTTATCGGATCCATGTGAGTGACAAGAAGTATGGTTTCGTTGTCATGTTTTTTTGAACAGTGTGAGACCATATCCAAGACTCTGTTTTTTACGCTTGCAAACGTCTCGATGCCGTTTTCTTCCACTATTGGGTGACCTTGGTAAAATTTTAGGAAAACATTTCCGTGCTTTTCAAACATTGTATCATAATGCATCCCGGAAAATGAGCCCATCTCTATCTCTGTCAGTCTCTCGTCAACTGTACAGCCAAGCCCAACTTTTTCTGCAACTATTTTGGCAGTATGCTCTGCCCTCTCTATTGGGCTGCAGTAAATTTTGGATATGTTAAATGATTTTAGAAAATTTCCTATCTGCTCTGCCTGCTGGATACCCAGATCAGTTAGCGGAAATCCTTTTGTTCGTCCAGCTAGAATTCGCTCAACATTGTTTTTGGCCTGGCCGTGTCGTAGAAAAAGAACTAGTGGCAATAACGATTACAATTATTG
>JAJSDS010000050.1 GCA_028580875.1 Nitrosotalea sp. | reverse complement strand
GCAAGGTCATCATAGATGACAACGCAATGTTCAGACATGATGAATTGCGCAAATTCCAAGAAATTTCTGAGCTTGAAGAGAGAGCAGAAAAAAGCGGATTCTCTCTTGTTGAACTTGATGGAAATATTGCAGTAGTAGGAAACGGGGCAGGCTTGGTAATGTCAACCCTTGACATGCTATCAGATAACGGTGGCAAACCCGCATGCTTTTTGGACGTAGGTGGCGGTGCAACCACTGAAACAGTGTATGAAGCACTCACATTAATTAGCAAAATGAAAAAAGTAAAAGGAATACTAGTGAATCTTTACGGTGGAATTGTCAAGACCACCACAGTTGCAACTGCGTTTATCAAAGCATATGATGACAAGATACTTGATCTTCCAGTATTTGCAAGAATGTCAGGTGCAGAAGCTGACAAGTCAAAAGAAATGCTCAAGGGTTCAAGAACAAAGATGTTTGATACCATCGAAGAAGCAATAAATGCAGCAGTAATCGAGATGAATAAAAATGGTTGATCTTTTCGAATTATTAATTGGCAAAGAAGGCGACAAGGATTACAAAAAGAAGCCTGTCATAGTTCAAGGAATCACTGGCAAGTTTGGTGCATTTCATACACAACAAATGTTAGCATATGGCACAAACATTGTCGCTGGTGTAACTCCAGGAAAAGGAGGACAGAAACTTGAAGGTATCCCAATTTATGAGACAATGAGCGAGGCAGTAAGTGCAACAGGTGCCAAGATTTCAGTAATATTTGTGCCAGCAAAGTTCTTTTTGTCTGCAGCAGTCGAAGCCCTAGAATCCGGAATAAAATTATTGATTGCCATACCAGAACATGTTCCAGTAAAAGATGCCTTGACAGTAGTTGACCTTGCAAAGAAAAAAGATGCAATTGTAGTAGGTCCAAACACTCCAGGAATCATAATTCCAGGAATAATCAAAATTGGAATCATGCCAGCATCACCGTTCAAGGAAGGAAGAATTGCAGTAATTTCACGAAGTGGAACCTTGATGTATGAAGTATCACACAATCTTTCAGTTGCAAACTTTGGCCAGAGCATATGCTTTGGAATCGGAGGAGACCCAATCAACGGGGCACCACTAATCCAAGCATTTGATACAATAAGAGATGGTGCAAACATTGACGGCATTGTAGTAGTAGGCGAAATTGGAGGCGATGCCGAAGAAATGCTTGCCCAACATATCATTGACACTAAATTTGACAAGCCAGTTGTAGCATACATTGCAGGAAGGGCAGCTCCAAAAGAAAAGAGAATGGGGCATGCAGGAGCAATAGTTTATGGTAATTACGGTTCAGCAGAATCCAAAGTATCCATGTATGCCAAGGCAAACGTGCCAGTGGCCAAAAGACCAGCCGAAGTACCCATGCTTCTTGCAGGAAAGCTTGGAAAAGGTAGAATCAAATAGCAGGAAATTGGAGAAATAGAAAATGCCAATCACAGATCCACTGAAAAAATCAATAGCACAGAAGGCAAGACTACACTTTAAGGTGTGTTTTTCATGTGGTGCAAAAAACCCAATTAGCGCATCAAGATGCCGCAAGTGTCACAACGTTTACCTCAGACTAAAGAACAGAACACTTGGAATCAAAAAGTAGTTAACAATCTCCGCCGCAACCACAACTGTCATCATGAGCCATTTTTAATGGATTTTTAGCATCATGTTTTGCTTTTTGATAATGTGCCACATTTAGAATTCGCTCAGCAACAACAGGATTTGTAGAGGTAGTTTCTAGCCATTTTTCAATTTCATCAATTTTGTAAATATTTCCACTTGAGAGAATTTTTTTGAATGTATCCTTGATCAGATCATCTTGTTCACTGTCAAGTGTTCCCTTGCAGTCAATGGAAGCTATTTGATTGAGCAAAACAAGTGAGTTTTCTGAAAGCGGCATAAATTATGGAATTTCTAATCAGTATAAGAATTTTCTAAGATCTCTTGATATATGGGCAAGTGCAAGATTTTTCTGAGCACAATTTGTTTATCATTAATTTTAAAAACTATGACGAGATTTCAGGTACCAAGTCAGCTCGTTTGGCAAAGAGTGCTGCAAAGATTGCAAAAAAACACAAGGTGAAGATTGTCGTATGCCCTCCCCAGCATTTACTGTCAGAGGTAGCAAAGTCTTCCTCAGATGTTTTTGCACAGCATCTTGACAATTCAAAAGTAGGAAGTACAACAGGTTTTCTTGTTCCAGAGATTGTAAAAAAATCAAGAGTCTCAGGCGCTCTGATAAATCACAGTGAGCACAGGATACCATCAAATGAAATCGAAGATTTGGTGACAAGACTCAGGGAATTACAAATGACATCAGTTGTTTGTGTACAAGATGTAAGTGAGGCATGGGTATATGCACAACTCAATCCCGATTATATTGCAATAGAGCCACCTGAGCTCATCGGTAGCGGCAAGGCAGTATCAAAGGAAAAACCAGAAATCATAACAGAGTCAGTCAAGGCCGTAAAAAAAGCAAACAACTCTACCCAGTTACTATGCGGTGCAGGAATTGTTTCAGGCGAGGATGTATCACGTGCACTAGAACTTGGTGCAAAAGGGATACTTGTTGCAAGCGGCATAGTAAAAGCAAAAAATTGGGAAAAAGCAATAGAAGAGTTTGCATTGGCTTTTGCCAGAAAATAAAATGTATTTGATCTTTTGATTTTGCACAGATGATATATCCCAGTTACATGTTTGAATCACATGACTGTAGAAAACGACATACTTGAAGAGCTAAAGAAAATTAGAGAAGCAGTTACACCCAAAGTCACACCTCCGGCCCCAGAACCAAAAGGTTTCATTGCAGAATTCAAAGAGTTTATTGGAAAAGCAGGAGTCTTGGGCCTTGCCATTGGTTTCATAATGGGAACCGTGATTGGCAGAGTTGTAACGGCACTTGTGCAAGATCTTATCATGCCAATCCCTAGTGCGTTCATCGAAGGAGGAGACTGGCGAAAAGCAGTTGTTACAATACCCGTAGGAAATGGAATGAGTTTTGGCATAGGAGACTTTGTGGGTGTTGTCATCGATTTCTTCATAATTGCCCTTGTTATCTTTGTGATAGCAAAATTTGGGCGAAAAGCGGGCTTGAAGTAGCCCTTACCTAATTTTTCACAATATCACAAAAGACTAGGAGGCTTGAAATATTGAATCGCACCTATTTTGCATAATGCTTCCAAGACTAGAATCAATAAAACAAGCCAGAATGAAGATAGGCCTTACACAACAAAAACTTGCATCACTGACAGGAGTCAGCACTTCAATGATAAACCAAATAGAGTCTGGAAGGTGCCAGCCAAGCTATTCTACTGCAAGAAAAATATTCGAAGTATTATGGTCACTTGAGAGCCAATCATCACACAAGGCAGGAGACATTTGCAGTAAAGACATTGCAAAACTCAAGGCAAACGATTCACTGCAGGACGCAATTAAAAAAATGCAGGAATTGTCAATCAGTCAGATGCCAATCTTTGACGGCACAGAGGTTGTTGGCGTGATAACAGAAGATGGAATTGTAAAACACATTTTGGATAGCGACGAGACTGAGCGAAAAAGGATCAAGATATCAGAGATAATGGATCCAAGGCCGCCGATTGTAGACTACAACACACCGGTCAAGACACTTGTATCCTTGATACGATACTCAAAATGTGTCCTGGTTTCAAAGCAAAGCAAGATTGTAGGAATAATTACTGCGTCAGATACCCTAAAGCTTGTAGACTAGGATTTTGGATGAGAGCACAGCTCTGCCAATACACCATGTAATGATTTTGGGTGCATGAAAATTATTTTAGTTCCGCGTGAGCCAGGCCTAATTTCTCCAAGAAACTTTATTCCACACACTTTCATCCTGTCAACTTCTTTTTCAATTCCCTCTGTTTCAAGTGCAATATGATGTAGCCCTTCTCCTTTTGTTGTCAAGAACTTTTTAATCGGGCTTGTCTCTTTTGTTGCCTCCATTAGTTCAATTCTAGAATTATTTAGGTGAAGTATTGCTACTCGGACGCCTTCTGATTCCACAGTTTCAAATTCTACTTCTCCAACGCCGAGTGCTTCCTTGTACTGTTTTACCGCATCATCCAAATTGTTTACTGCAATTGCAACATGGTCTAGTCGCATCTTAGAATGTCTCCTTTGGTTGGTAAATTCCAAAGACCTCACGGAATGTGTTACTTATCTCTCCTAGTGTTGCATAATTGTTTACTGCATCCAAGATAAACGGCATGAGGTTTTCATTCTTGTCTGCAGCGCTCTTCATTTTCTCTAGCGCATGTGATGCCTTGGTATTATCACGTGTACTGCGAAGTTCTTTTAGTTGTGCCATTTGTTGTGTTTGAATACTGTCATCAATTTTCATTATGTCAGGTTTTTCCTTTGATGCATCAGTGAACTTGTTTACTCCAACTATCACTCTGTCGCCTCCGTCAATTTCCTTCTTTAGGCGATAGGCATTCTGTCTTATTTCAGATTGGAAGAATCCCCTCTCAATTCCAACAAGTGAGCCTCCCATCCTGTCAATTTTCTTGAGATACTTGTTTGCCTCTGCTTCTATTGTATCAGTTAAATTTTCCAGATAGTACGAGCCTGCAAGCGGGTCAACAGTCTTTGTGATTCCACTCTCATGGCCTACAATTTGTTGCGTCCTCAAGGCAATCTTTACTGCAGCCTCTGTTGGCAAGGCAAGTGCTTCATCTTTTGAATTTGTATGAAGTGACTGGCACCCTCCAAGAACTGCTGCCATGGATTGTATCGCAACACGAACAATGTTGTTATCAGGCTGCTGGGCGGTAAGTGATTCACCACTTGTCTGTACATGGAACTTTAGCTGGATTGATCTCTTGTCTTTTGCATGAAATCTATCCTTTAGTATCTTGGCATAAATTCTTCTGGCTGCACGGAATTTTGCAATCTCTTCCAAAAATTCACTTGTGCAACAAAAGAAAAATGACAACCTTGGTGCAAAGCTATCAATTTTCAATCCCCTGTCAACACATGTCTCGATGTATTCAATGGCATTTGCAAGTGTAAATGCAACTTCTTGTACTGCATTGCATCCTGCCTCCCTCATGTGGTACCCAGATATCGATATTGGATACCATTGAGGAACTTTTTTTGAGCAATATTCAATCATGTCACCAATTAGTCTCATGGATGGACGCGGTGGATAGATGTACGTGTTTCTTGCAATGTATTCTTTTAGGATATCATTTTGTGTAGTACCACGAAGTTGTTTGCTATCTACTCCCTGCTTTGCCCCTGTTGCAATATACAGTGCAAGCAGTGTGGATGCAGTAGAGTTGATTGTCATCGATGTGCTAACTTTGTCAAGCGGAATTCCGTCAAAGCATTTCATCATGTCTTTGAGCGAAGTAATTGATACACCGACTTTGCCCACTTCACCTTCTGCATGGGAATCATCTGCATCATAACCGATTTGTGTCGGCAAGTCAAACGCCATTGAAAGACCTGTCTGGCCCCGCTCTAGCAAATACTTGAATCTTTTATTTGTCTGCTCGGCAGTGCCAAAACCAGTATACTGCCTCATTGTCCAAAGCCTATCTCTGTACATTCCAGGATGTATTCCCCTAGTGTACGGATATTTTCCAGGCTCCTCTGTCTTGCTCTTTGGCTTTACTTTGGAATCATAGAATCTTTTTACGGTAATATTAGAATCAGTCTTGATTGTTTTTACCATTTACACTAGCCCCTTTGATATTTTATCAGCAGCCTCAAACGGATCGATTTTTCCCGACTGGACTTTTTTAAGATATGCTGCATATGATTTGCTCGAATCAAGCATCGTTGTGACTTTGTTTTTAACATTATTTAAAACAATATCTCGAAGCTCAGAATCCAATCTTGATGCCTCTTCTTTTGCCTTGGTCTTTTGTCGTAATTTCATAAGATCTTCAAGTTTTTTTGCAAAATCAGTTATGCCCTTGTTTGATTTTGCAGACACCATCATTACAACGGGGTTCTTTTCTGACATGCCAATAAAGTCTCGTACAGAATCAAAAAGTTGGTTCGCCCCAGGCAAGTCACTCTTGTTTATCAAGTATACATCTCCAATCTCAGTGAGTCCTGCCTTTATTGTCTGGATGCTGTCACCTGTGTTTGGATTAAAGACAACAACTGTCAGGTCCACAACTTTTTGTATGTCAACTTCGGTCTGGCCTGCACCCACACTTTCAATTATTATCGGATTAAATCCAGCATACTCTAAAATCCTAATGCTGTTTCTAAGCGATGTCGATATTGCACCTGTGGCACCCCTTGATGCCATGCTTCGAATATAGGTGCCAGAATCGGTAGACTCGGTCATTCTCACCCTATCTCCAAGTATTGCACCACCAGTAATGTGGCTGGTTGGGTCAATTGCAAGAACAGCAGTCTTGTAACCTAGTTTTTTGAGCTCAAGGCTAGTTCGGTTTATCAGGGTGCTCTTTCCAGCCCCTGCAGGCCCTGTTATGCCAATCTTCATGGCCTTGCCAGAATTTTTAAAGATCTTTTTTATGATGAGTTTGGCATCTTTTTCATTATTTTCTACAATAGAAATGGCACGTGCTATAGCCCGTCTGTTACCCTTCTTGAGTTCGGCTACAATATCCATAGAGAGGTCACACAAAGAATACACAATAAATCTTCTTGTTGGATTGGAATAACTCAAACCCCAGATTTGACCGATTTCAAATAAAGCTTTTAAAACAGAAAATTTACTTGAAAATACATGTCTCAAAAGGCCCAGGCAAAGAGGATAAGAATCCTAGTTTCAAAACTAGGTCTTGACGGCCATGACAGAGGGGCACTTGTCTTGTGTAGGGCATTTCGAGATGCAGGAATGGAAGTGATCTATTCAGGCCTTTTTGCAACACCAGAAAGAATAGCCCAGATAGTAGAAGACGAAGACATTGACGTGGTTGCGCTCAGCCTTCTAAACGGAGCACATCTTACATTATTTCCAAGAGTTGCAAACGCAATCAAGGCCAAGGGAATTAATGATGTCCTAGTAATAGGCGGCGGAGTCATACCAGAAGATGACAAGCCAGATCTTGAAAAATCAGGAGTGCTTGGAAACTTTGGACCTGGAACACCATTGTCATCAATAATTGATTTTATCCAGGCAAATCTTTCAAAGACAAGAAAGTAATCTATTCAGTAGAATTAGGCCACATCATCTTTCGCATTTCTTTTCCTACTTTTTCTATCTGATGTGCATCTATTTGTTGCATGAATCTATCAAACGAATTCTTGCCATTTTTTTGATAGTCTGAAATCCATTCTTGGTTAAATGTACCATCCTGGATCATCTTCAATGCTTTTTTCATCTTTTCTTTTACGTCCTTGTCCATGACCATCGGACCTCTTGTCAGTCCACCATATCTTGCAGTCTCACTTACCCTACGATACATTCCTGCAATTCCGTATCGCTGTATCATGTCAACTATTAGTTTCAACTCGTGCAAGACTTCAAAGTATGCAATCTCTGGTTGGTATCCTGCTT
The DNA here is from genome assembly GCA_028580875.1 of Nitrosotalea sp. Classification (GTDB taxonomy): domain Archaea; phylum Thermoproteota; class Nitrososphaeria; order Nitrososphaerales; family Nitrosopumilaceae; genus Nitrosotalea. The sequence goes on along the minus strand of JAJSDS010000050.1, from coordinate 3,982 downwards.
CAACCAAGGTTTCAAATGCATTCATCACCATTGATGCAGAACCACCACAAAGGTCTACTTGTTCTCCAAACCAATCAGTCTCAACTTCTTCTTTGAATGTAGTCTCAATCACACCAGCTCGGGTGCTTCCAAGTCCCTTGGCAATTCCAAGTGTTCTATCCCATGCTTTCTTGGTATAGTCTTGGTATACTGCAACAATTGATGGAGTTCCAAATCCTTGCTGGTATGTTTCACGCACTTTAGATCCTGGACCTTTTGGCGCAATCATGATTACATCAACATCTTTTGGAGCTTGTATCCACCCCCAGTGGATTGCAGCTGCATGTGAAAATGAAAGTGCCTTTCCTGCCTTCAAGTTTGGCCCGATTGATTCCTTGTAGACTTTGGCCTGGACCATGTCTGGGATTAATACATGAATAATGTCTGCTTTTTGGCAAGCCTCTGCAATTGTCATCACGTTGTGACCGTCTTGCTGTGCCTTTTTCCAGCTTGCACCTGATTCTTGCAAGCCAACTATAACGTTAAGACCGGAATCTTTGAGATTGTTTGCCTGTGCATGACCTTGAATTCCATAGCCAAGTACTGCTATTGTCTGATTTTTTATTAGATCTAAATTAACATCTGCGTCTTTCCAACTTTTAGCCATCAGTGACACTGGAAATCAAGGAAATAAAAACTTACAACTAGTCCAAAAAACTGCACCTAAAGCACACCATTGTACAATACCACAAAACAGACTCAGATTGTAATCTCTTTTCCACAGACAGTACACCTGACAACTGTATTTTCAGAAGCAATCCTGTCAAACTTTTTGGAACCACATCCTGGGCATATTGGACATGCTCTGATTTTTTCCATACATTATCAACTAGTAACACAAAGATATCACTTGTGTTTTTCTAGCATGGAAAAATAGAGTTTATCTAAATGATTTTTCAAGAATTACCAGTTGAGTGGATTTATCAATTTTTCATCAGATGACGAGGATGCAAACATTGAATATTTGTACAACATTGGCCTGTCGCATGCAAAAAGGGGCAATCCACGTGATGCCATTTTTTATTTTGATAAAGTTTTACAAGTTGAGCCTGGCCACACCAATGCACTTGCAAACATGGGAAATGCACTAGGAAAACTTGGCAAGTATGACCAGGCAATTACATGCTATGATAAAATTTTAAAAGATAATCCAGAACATATCACATCGCTTCTCAACAAAGGCCTTGCCCTCCATTACCTTGGAAGGTATGATCAAGCAGTCACCTGTTATGATAAAATTTTATCAAAGACCCCAGAGAATGCAAGTGTTCTATACCACAAGGCCTGCACCAAGACGCTACAAAAAGACATTGACCAATCATTATCATTGCTGGAAAAAGCAATACTAATTGACGGGCAATATGCAGAAAAGGCTTCAAAGGACAAGGATTTTGATTTGCTATACAATGATCCACGATTCAAGTCACTTACAGCCTAAGTCTCCAATAGAAAAAAATACCATGAGAAAAATACCCAAGTGTTGATTGTTGGAATAATAGGCACAGGTCTTCTTGGCAGTGCCATTGCAAAGCGTCTTGTCTCATCAGGGTTTACGGTTCACGCATATAACAGAACAAGAAAAAAGGTAGATGCATTAAAAAAATTAGGAGTTCATGTTGAAGACTCGCCAAAATCACTTGCAGAAAAATGTGATTTGGTAATTACAATAGTAAAGGATGCCCCGGTGATAGAAAAACTGGCATTTGGCAAAAACGGATTGATTTATGGAAAACATGATGGATTGATAGTTGCAGACATGAGCACAATCAGTCCTATGTCATCACGAAAGATTGCTAAGAAATTTGCAAACAAGAAAATTTCAATGATTGATACTCCAGTGATGGGTGGTCCGAGCCTTGCAGAAAAAGGTCAGATGATTGTAATGGTAGGTGGTAAGGAAGAGATATACCAAAAGTGCAAGCAAGTTTTGGATAAAATTGGTGAGAAAACATTTCACTTGGGAAAGAATGGTGCAGGTCATGCAATGAAGCTTGCAATGAATTCTCAGATAGCAATACTTGCACTTTCACTATCAGAGGGAATTATACTTGCAAAAAAATCAGGACTAGACCCGATGACATTTCTTGATGTGCTAAATTCTACTTACTTTAAGACAGGAATGAGTGTAAACAAGGGGCCAAAGATGGCAAAGGGAGACTTTGAGCCAAGCTTCTTTTTGAAAATGATGCAAAAGGATCTTGACGAGATAACCCACACAGCAAAGGAGTATGGGGCAAACATGCCAGTCTCAAGGCTTGCAAATAAAATCTACAAAAAGGCAATCAAGAAAGGTTTTGGGGATATAGACTATACAGGAATTTTGGCATATCTTTCCAAGTCATAATTCTTCAGGAGGTTTTATCTTTCTGAAACTAAAAAATATTCCAACATCATAGGCAATCTTCAAGATTCCTCCAACCACAAAGGGTGCAGAAAGTGAGAGTGTCGAGATTATTATTCCTGAAAGGGATGGGCTGACTGCCTGTGATATGTTTCTTGATGTATTTGTAAAGACTGCAGCAGGAATCCTCTCATTTTCGCCCACCACACCCATAAGATATGACTGCCTGGTTGGCACATCCATTTGGGAAAGACTCATCCTTGCAAAAAATAGAGAAATTGCAATTGAAAACGTGGGTGCAAATGCAAGAAATATCAATAAAATATTTGACGGAATGTGTGTAAAGACCATTGTATTTACAAGTCCTATCTTTGACGCAATCTTTGTAGATGCCATGTAAGATATGGCAGTGAGCACACCTGCTATTGCAAAGATGTATGATAGTGATGTCAGGTCTGCCCCAAATTTTGTGTAAAACCAAAACGAGACAATACTTTGTATCACAAACCCTCCACCAAACGAGTCCACCGCAAAAAGTGTAGACATTTTTGCAATTATGCCTCGGGATTTTGGAGAGAGATTTTTTATCGACAGACCGGATTTTGAAACGTTGTCTTTGACTTCGATATTTTTTGATAATACCAAATAAATCCCAAGAACCGCAACTGCACATGCCGCATAAATCAAAAACAGTTCTTTTATTGCGCCAATTTTGTCAAACCCATAGTTTTGTAAAACAGATGGCAATCCAGAGACCAACACTCCAGCAGACATGGCAAATGTTCCAACTGCATTATAGATTGCAAATATCGAGTTTCTTTTTCTGATATCAGATACAGTCTGCGGTAGCAGGGCTTGCTCTAGTGACAAAAATGCCCCAACCTCAGATCCTGTGACGTTTATTGTTCCAACAAGTGCTGCAATTACAAGTGCAACATAATTGTCTGTTACAAAAAATATTATAGATGATGCAATCATCAGGACTGCATACAGGACAAGAATATTTCGTCTGCCAAATTTGTCAGCATACGCACTAGAAAGCAAATTAAAAAATACGCTATTTACAAGTGTGGCAGTAAGGACAAGGCCAATTGCAACATCTCCAAACCCAATGAGTTTTAGATAGATTGCAATAATTACGCTGAGAAATCCATATGAGAAGGTTCTAACAATTCGCGCCCCAAGCAAGAGCTTGCCGTCTTTTGATATCCAGTCTAGGCTCATTACTTGCCCAGTCTTGCCTTGTGCAGTTCAATGTCAGCAGATTCTATTTTTTTAAACAATGGTGATGCAGGACCAATCTTGTGGCCCGGAGGAATCACAATCTCAGACATGGAATTCCATGATTGTTCAGATACTGTACCGCTCACGCCAATCTGCTCCCATATTCTCTGCGATGACTCTGGCAAGAATGGGTAAAGCGATATTGCAAGGCTGCGAACTGCATTTACAGAAATATACACACAGTTTGCAGAGCCTGGCCCACCCTTCCATGGTTCCTTTTTCTGAAAGTATTGGTTAAAGTGTGCAGAAAACTCGATAATTTTTTTCAGTGCCTTGTCAAGGCTGTTGTCTTGCATTAGTTGTCCAAGTTCTCCTGCC